>CAYMWG010000077.1:8764-10586 GCA_964393765.1 uncultured Phycisphaeraceae bacterium | reverse complement strand
CCACCACGCCCCCCACCACGCCCACCGCCCGCTCTTCCATGCTCGAGTTTGATGAGTGCGCGCTCGAACTCGACCCACACACCGGTTGCGGGAAGGCGTGCTTCATGCGCCGCCAGTGGGAGGCGCAGCGTGGGTACCCGACTGATGCCGAAGGCGAGGGGAACTGGGAGCCCCCGGTGCTTCGCGGCGTGCTCGACACGACCGACGTTCTGCACTGCGACCTGGACATCGAGATTGTCCCCGCCGCTGAAACAATCAGCGGCACGAACGTCATGACCGTCCGCAGCCTGGTCGAAGGGCTGACAACCTTTGTCATCCGCCTGCGCACCCAGTACGTTGTCTCGGCGTGCATCGTGACGGATGCAGAGGGCAACAACCCTTCGACCATGACGGGCCCGCCCTCGGGCTCCTACGCGCGGACGATCACATTCAGCCGCGCGATCCAGGCCGGCGAGGAGTTCACGGTCTCGATCACCTACTCGGGCGTGGCCCTGTCGCGCGGGTTCGGTTCGATTGAGTTTGGCACGCAGGACGGCCAGCCGCTTATCTCCACGCTGTCGGAGGCCTATTTCGCCGCGACGTGGTGGCCGTGCAAGGACGGCGACGTGTTCGTCGAGGGCAACAACTCCGACAAGTTCACAATGGAAATGGCGATCACCGCGCCCACGGCGCTTCGCGCTGTGTCCAACGGCACGCTCCAGGGGATCGACGTGCTCAGCGGCAACCGGCGGAAGCATCGCTGGGCGACCAACTACCCGCTTTCGACTTACCTCGCCGCGTTCAGCGCGACAAACTACAACACATGGACGGTGAACTACACGCACGGCAGCGTGAACATGCCCGTCGAGTTCAACATCTTCCCGCAGTCTGATGACGCGGGCAACCGTGCCGCGTGGGCGCTCTGCGTGCCGATGCTCCACGCCTTCCGACCCATCTTCGGCGAGTACCCGTTCGTCAACGAGAAGTACGGGATATACCAGTTCCCCTTCGGCGGTGGGATGGAGCACCAGACCAACACCGGTCAGGGGACATTCGATGAGGGCGTGACGGCGCACGAACTCGGGCACCAGTGGTGGGGCGACATGATCACCTGCAAGTACTGGGAGGACATCTGGCTCAACGAGGGCTTCGCGACCTACAGCGAGGCGCTGTGGTTTGAGAACAAGCCGGGATCGAGCGGCCTGCCCGCGCTGCACGCGCACATGGCCACCCGCCGGCCTGGCTCGGTGAACGGCACCGTGCATTGCGACAACGTAGCCGATATGAACCGTATCTTCTCCGGTGACTTTTCGTACCGCAAGGCCGCGTGGGTCCTGCACATGCTCCGGGGGGCCGTGGGCGACGCGACCTTCTTCGCGATCCTGGCCGAGTATCGTGCCCGGCACGCCTACGGCGCGGCAACCACCGACGACTTCATCGCGGCGGCCAGTGCCGTCGCGGGGCAGGACCTTTCGTGGTTCTTCGAGCCTTGGGTCTTCCAGCCGGGCGCGCCGACGTATCAGTATGGCTGGCAGGCCGCGACGATCGGCGGGCAGCCATACCTGCGGCTTCGGATGCGCCAAGTGCAGGGCGTTGCGTATCCGCTGTTCCCGATGCCGGTCACGGTGCGTGTAACCCGCGCCGGCGGGGGCACCCAGACGCTCACGGTCTTCAATGACGCGGCGAGCGAGCACTTCCTGCTCCCGCTGGGCGCGGGCGGCGCGGCCACCGGCGTGACGATCGACCCGGACAACTGGGTCCTCAACGAGGGAAAGACTGCCGCGGCGTATGTGGCCGGCCCGCCCAAGATCGTGTCGGCCTCCGCCGCGCCCGGGCAGGAGTT
>CAYMWG010000077.1:0-8664 GCA_964393765.1 uncultured Phycisphaeraceae bacterium | reverse complement strand
TTCACGGTGCTGGGCGAGCCGCCTTGCGCGGCCGACATCAACGACTCGGGCGACGCGGATGTCCCGGACATCTTCGCGTTCCTGAGCCTCTGGTTCGCGGGCGACATCGCGGCGGATATCGACGGCGTGCCGGGTGTCGGAGTGCCGGACATCTTCGCGTTCCTGAGCCTGTGGTTCGCGGGTTGCTGAGGTAGCGCGGGCATCCTGCCCGTGGCCGTGGTGCCGACTTTCCGTAGCACCGACTTTTCAGTAGGTGAGTTGATCGTGGTGCCGGCGTCCCTGCTCATGATGCTGGCGTCGCGGGGGCATTTTGCCCGTGTCCAGTTTCGTGTCCAAGCCAAGATGGCGATGTCGCGACCTCCGAAACTCACGCCGTTGCGCCGCGTGCGCCGATGCTTTCCTGCCACGGGACGGGATGGGGCAAGAGCCGGTAAGACCGATGATGAACGCAACGGGCAATGGGCATTGGCTGAGCCGCGCGGCGGCGTGCGTGGGGCTGCTCGCAACTGCGGCGACAGTGCATGGGCAGACGGTCGAGTTATATGTGGA
Source organism: uncultured Phycisphaeraceae bacterium (assembly GCA_964393765.1). Lineage (GTDB taxonomy): Bacteria > Planctomycetota > Phycisphaerae > Phycisphaerales > UBA1924 > JAHBXL01. The sequence goes on along the minus strand of CAYMWG010000077.1, from coordinate 8,115 downwards.
TAACGATGCCCAGACAGGCGGGGATGGCTCAAGTTGGGACGCGGCGTTCCGTTCGCTCGCGGAGGCGCTCGATGCGGTGAACGCGAGTCTCCCGCACGAGCCGGGCGAGCTCCACTTTCTAAAGGTGGCACAGGGAACCTATTGCCCTGGCTTCCCGACGCAGAGCCGCTCATCGACGTTCACCGTCCTCAGTGGCACGACAATCTTCGGCGGCTACGCCGGGATCGGCGCTGCGAACCCGGACGAGTTGGATCCGGATCGCTTTGTCACGGTGCTCTCCGGTGACCTTCAAGGCGACGACCTGTCCGGCTTCGGGAACCGCCACGATAACACTTACCATGTGCTCACCACCGGCTCTGCCTATGGCTACGCACGGGTGGGCGGGTTTACAATTCGCGGTGGTCACGCAGATGGTGACGGCGCTGACGGGGCCGGCGGCGGCGTGACGGCCCCGGAAGGTTTTTCCAACATCCACCTGCAACAATGTCGGATCACGGACAACTACGCCATCCGCGGCGGGGGTGCCAGCGTCGCAAGCGGATCGATCGCCTTCGCCATGTGTACTCTGGATGGCAACCTTGCCTCGGAAGGCGGTGGTGCTGCTCGGGTCCATTATGGCTACTTTGAGTTCTGCCGTTTCGTGGGTAACTACGGTGGTGCGCAGGGTGGTGCGATCTGGACCGAACTCGGGCTTTTGATTGTGAACGGATGTGCGTTCTCGGGAAACCGCGCGATTCGCGGTGCCGGGATCGCAGCGGCACTATCACTCGTGGATGTTTCCGCGAGCACGTTTTTCAATACGGCAGACGAGTGTGCGCACGCAATACTCCTGACGAACTATGCACATGCACTTGTGCGTGGGTGCATCTTCGCGGGAGACAGCCCACACTATGCGATCGGGAGCGAGGCATTGCTTGAAGTTCGCGGGTGCCTTCTGGAGCACGGCGTCGAGCCGCTCCGGCTGTTATCAGGGGGGACGTTCTTGGGCTTCGGGAACATCGAGGCATCCGCTCGCTTCGTCGATCCTCTCGGAGCGGACGGGGTTTGGGGCACGCTTGACGATGACCTGCGAATCCGTGCGAACTCTTTAGGCGTTGACGCCGGCGCATATGAGACGCCTTGGGGACCTTCCCCCGACTTCGACCTCGCCGGCCTCCCCCGTGTCCACGACGACCCGGGCATGCCGAACATCGGCATCGGCGCAAACGGCGCGATGGACATCGGCGCGTACGAGTTTCAGGGAACGAGTTGCCGCGCCGACCACGATGGCGACGGCGTGGTGCGCGTGCCCGACCTCTTTGCGTATCTGCTTGACTGGTTTGCGCGCAGCGCACTGGCGGATACCGATCGCGACACGGTTGTGGAGGTTCGCGACCTTCTTGACTATCTCACCGCGTGGTTTGCCGGCTGCGCTTGACGGCTTGTCGCGGCCTTAGCGCGTCCTTGACCTGATCTTGACGGTTTGGGGCACGGCCTCCGCGCTGCGCTCCTGTACCGTTGCGGGCAATGCCAACCCCCCGTCCCCTTCGCTCCGATCCCGCTCGCGCACCGGCATTCGCTCGGCTGTCCCTCCCCCCTTCCCGGGCGGGCAGCGGGTTCACGCTCATCGAGATCCTGGTCGTGATCGCGATCATTGCCATACTGGTGTCGCTCCTGCTCCCTGCGCTCGGCGGAGCGCGCGAAGCAGCCCGCCAGACGCAGTGCCTCTCGAACGTGCGGCAGTTGGCGATGGCCGCGACCAGCCACGCGGGCGACAAGCGAGGGGCGTACTCGACCGGCCCGTTCGAGGACCGCCCCGATCGCGGGTACGGACGGATCGAGGAAACGGGCTGGGTCGCGGACTTCGTCCTCGGGGGCTACGCGTTGCCGGGTCGCGTTCTGTGCCCGAGCAGCCCGTCCCGCGCGAGCCAGACGCTCTCGCTCCAGCGGTTGCACCCGTGGCCGGGGCGCAGCAACAACGCGGACTTCGTGTCGCGGATGATCTCGGAGGGGTACAACACCAACTACTGCCAGTCGTGGTTCATGGCGTACACAGCGCCCAGGGACTACGCCGCGACCGGCCTTGACATGAAGAACCCGGCGAACGTGATCGGCCCGCTGAACGAGCGGTTCCTTGGGGCGCAGGCGCAGCCGTCGCATGTGCCGCTGTTCGGCGATGGCACCACGCAGTTCAGCCAGGCCGACGATGTGGTGACGACGCTGGAAGGGCCGCTGCAGGGGGCCAAGACGGTGACTGATGGGCCGACCATCGCGTTCGTGCCGGGGCAGGGGGCGCGCTTCGGGCGGCAGAACTTCACCGACTTCGGCCCGGCCCACGGCAAGGGCGGCTACCTCGGCGGGCTCGCCGGGCACAACCGCGTGTACGGCACGATGGCCTTCGCGGATGGGCACAGCGCGATCTTCAGCGAGAAGCGGGCGGACAAAGAGTGGGGGCACCAGAGCGCGACGGTGGGGGGTATCAGCACCATCCGTTACGACGAACTTGAAGGTCGCGTGTTCGGCGGCTGGCTGAACAAACCGGGGCTCGCGTTCTGAAGCACGCTCGATTCACCCAATCTTGACGCCGCATGAATGTGCCGCGGCGTTTGCTTTGTTACCCAAGGTTCGTGCCCCCGACGCGGACGCATGTTTTCAAGAACACGAGGAGGACCACAATGTCTCGACGGACAATCGGCTTCTGGTGCGCGGCAGCGCTGTTTGCGGCAGGAACTGCGCAGGCGCAGATCACGATCACGCAATGGAACTTCAACTCAAACCCGGCCGACGGCAACACAGGCACAGGCGTGCTGACGCCGAACTTCGGCGCCGGCACAGCGACGCCCTTCGGCGGCATCGCCGTGAGCTTCTCGAGCGGGGATGCCACAGGCGGGTCGTCCGATCCGGCCTCCGGTGACGATTCAGGCTGGCAGACCACGACATACGCGGCTCAGGGTTCGGAGAGCGGTGGGCGAGGTGTCGAGTTCGCGATCAGCACGGCCAACTACAACGGCATCATCGTCCGTTGGGACCAGCGTCACTCGAACACGTCAAGCCGGTTCACCCAGCTCTTCTATTCAACCGATGGAACCTCGTTCATCGCCGCGCCGGGCGGACTGTTCGAGGCGACCTTGGGCGGCGACTTCTGGTACAACTCTCGGACAGTCGACCTCTCGTCGATCGTCGGGGTCAACGGCAACACCAACTTCAGGATTCGCATCGCGCCTGTCTTTGACCCGGCGCTCGTCACGTCATATAGCGCGAGTACCCCGGCTTCAACATACGCTGCCACCGGAACCAATCGTTTCGACATGGTGACCATTCTGGGCACGCCGATCACGTCGATTCCGCCTGCGGGCTCCGGCCAGGCAAGCCCGGGCGCTGTCTGTTCCGGCGGTGGATCTGTCACGCTGCAAGTCACGGTCCTGCCGGGTGCAAATCCGCCTTCAACCGGCATCGCCGTCGCGGCGGATCTGACAACTGTTGGTGGCTCCGCAAGCGCTGCGCTGCTTGACAACGGCCAGAACGGCGATGCCGCCGAAGGCGACAACGTCTTCACCCTTCAATACTCCGTTCCCGGTGGGGTCCCGATAGGTCCGAAGACGATCCCTGTGCTGATCAGCGACGGCGAGATGCGATCGAGCGGCACCTCTCTCAACTTCGCGGTCGCTGATTGCTCGCAGAACTCTGCCGCGCAGGTCGTCATCAGCCAGGTCTATGGCGGTGGCGGAAACACGGGCGCGATCTACAATGCGGACTTCATCGAACTGTTCAATCGCTCGGCCTCGCCCGTGAGCCTGAATGGCTGGAGCGTTCAGTATGCCAGCGCCGGCGCGGTCGGCGGGTTTGACAATCCGTCAGATCGCGTGCTGCTTGGCGGAACCATTCTGCCGGGCCAGTATGTGCTGGTGCGATTCTCCGATGTCGGCACTTCGGGAGTCGCTCTGCCGACTCCGGACTTCTTCGGCTCTGGCGGCATCGGCAACAGCGGCGGACGCGCAGCGCTGGTACGCGATGTCACACTGATCGCTACCGACTGCAATGACTCTGATCTCGAAGACCTTGTCGGTTGGGGCGCGGCTGTGTGCTATGAAGGCGCGGCCGCGGCGGGCGGAACCGGCAACACCGTCGGCATCACCCGCAAGCTCTCCGGCTCACAGGACAGCAACCAGAACTTCAACGACTTTGCGGTCGTCACGCCCGCGCCCCGCAACCGCGCAACCGGCGGTTTCCTCGCCGCGTACGGATCGACGAACGTGGATACCGTCTGCGCCGGGTCCGATGTCGCGATCTCGGTCGCGGTGAGCGCAGGCGTGAGCCCGCCCAGCACAGTCATCCAGGTTCGTGCAAACCTGTCCCAAGTCGGCGGATCCGCGAACCTGCTCCTTGCTGACAACGGCGGCGGGTCGTGGTCGCTGGCCTACACGGTGCCCGCGGCGGTATCGCAGGGCGTCAAGTCGATCCCGCTGACGGTGACGGATGCGCAGGGCCGCGCGGATACATCGGCGGTCGCTCTGACAGTGGTGACGTGCAACAACTCGCCCTCGCGGATCGTCGTCAGCGGATTCTTCGGCGGCGGCGGGAACACCGGCGCGCCGTTCAACGCCGACCACATTGAAATCTTCAACCGCTCGCAGTTGGCGGTCGATGTTTCGACATGGAGCGTTCAATACGCGGATGCAGCCAACACGACGGGCTTCCTCGCGACGCGCACCATCCCGCTTTCGGGCGTGATCGCCGCGGGCGAGTACCGGCTGATCCAGGTCAGCGCTGTGGGTGCGGGTGGCGCGGGCCTTCCGGCCCCGGACTTCACGCCCGCCGTCCCCTTCGGGATGGACAATCAGAGCGGGCGCATCGCGGTGGTGCGGTCTCAGGGCGCGCTGGCGAATGACTGTGCGAGCACTTTGATCGAGGACCTTGTCGGGTACGGACCCGAAGCGATCTGCTTCGAGGGCTTCTCGACGACGCTGGAGATCAGCAACAGCATCGGCGGCTACCGGAAACTCGACGGCTGCCAGGATTTCGACCAGAACGCGGCGGACTTCGATGTGCTCGCCCCTTTGTTCCTGCCCCGGAACAGTTCGGATGCCCCGAACCTCTGCCCCGGCGGGCCCGCGTTCTGTGATGCCGACTGGTGCCAGGACGGGACCGTCGGCGTGCCCGACATCTTCTGCTTCCTGGCCGACTGGTTCGCCAACGATCCGGTCGCTCGCAACTACGGCGGGGTGAACGGTGTCCCCGCCATCTTCGCGTTCCTCTCCGAGTGGTTCGCCGAAGGCACCGGGCCGTGCCCATGAACTGAACGCCTGAGCAGAAGCGATTCGCAGAAACTTACAGAATCCAGAAGACCCCCGTCACAAGGTGGGGGTCTTTTTCATGCGCTCACGATCCAGGCACTGAAGACTTCCGGATTTTTCCTCTGTCGCTCCGTCGCTCACCCGCGCTTGCGCCACGCCCAGAAGCCCTGGAAGCACAGGCCCAGGGCCGCCGCGACGGCCCAGATGCTGAGCCACTGCATCGGCGGGCGGTCGAGTGAGCCGCCGGACTGCGCCCACGGCGCGCCCAGCGAGCCGCTGAGCCATGTGCCCCCGCCCAGCGCGAGCGCCGAGCCAAGCATCGCCGCGCACGCGCCCGCGGCCCACGCCGGGGCCATCAGGCCGATGACGATGCCCAGCGCCAAGCCGCCCAGCGATGAGAGCACCAGCACCGCGCGCTGCTGCGACGGGATGGCGGAGAGTCGTTCCTCAACCTTGACCGCCGCGGTCTGGATCGCTTCCTTGGCGCGATCCGCGGCGGGCAGCAGATTCGCGGGGATTGCCAACGCATCGGCGTTCAGCCCGGCGGGCAAACTGCGCGGGAGTTGGAAGTCGAGCGTGTCGGCGAGCGCGAGGTGTGCAGGTGGCCCCGCTCTCCAGAGCGGGGTGAAGGCCCCGCCTGCTCCCGGCGCTGCGGAAAGTACCTCGCCGGTGGGCCTGACGTGGAGTTCCAGCAATCCGGCGGCACAGAGCGGCGCTGCCGCGCCCAGCGCAACCCCGAGTGCGACCGCCGTCGCGGAACGGTACAGGACCGCGCCGATGAGCGCGCCCGCAGGAAGGCCAAGCACGAGGCCATAGGCCCCGGCGGGGTGGGGAGCATCGGCGGCGCTGAGGCCGCCGAACATGGGGCCGATGATGAAGCCCAGCGCGGCCCCGCACAACGCACCCAGAACAATAATCATGGGCTTGAGCAGGCGTGCGCCCGAGAGCCAGAGTACCAGCCCGCACACCGTGGCAAGGGCGACCAGCGCCTCAATCGCCCAGTGGGTGCCGCCCAGTGCCCGGGCCGCGGCATCCAGACGCAACAACATATCGTCGATGGACAAGGCTGCCTCCGATCCGCACAACCCCGGACCCTGGGGATTGAATCGGCGAAGCGGCAAGTGTGGTGCGGCCGCATGTCAATGTGCCCCCCCGTTAGTGCGGCCTGGGGCGGTCGGGAAGGGCCGGAGCGCGTGAACCGCGCATCGGGAGTCCGATAGCGCGGCGTGTACGGGGGTCCGGGCGTGCATCGGGGCGGGATCGTCGGGGGCATCGGGGCGACGGCCGATAGTGTCCGTGAGCACGGGCGGCTATCACCAAAGCGAAGCGAGAGATGATGAGCAGGAAGACCGGCAAGGCAGCATCCAAGCAGAAGTCCGGAAAGCGGAACCTCCCGCCGGCCAAGGCCGAGACGCCTGCGCAGCGCGGCGAACTCGACTCGCTGCGCACACGGATCGACGAGGCCGACCGCGGCCTGATCTCACTGCTCAACAAGCGGGCGGAACTGGTGGTGCAGGTGGGGAAGATCAAGCGCGAGGCGGGGCTGCCGATCTATGTGCCCAACCGCGAGGCGCAGGTGCTCTCGAAGGTGCTGGCGATGAACCCCGGCCCGCTCCCCGCGCGAGCCATCGAGGGCGTGTACAGGGAGTTGATGAGCGGATCGTTCCGGCTGGAGTTGCCCTTGCGGATCGGCTTCCTGGGTCCGGCGGGATCGTACTCGCACCTCGCGGCGGTGCGCCACTTTGGCTCATCGGTCGAGTTCGACGATCTGCGAGCGATCGGCGGCGTGTTCACGGAGGTCGCGCGCGGCCATGTGGACTATGGGCTGGTGCCGATCGAGAACTCGACGTTCGGCGGCATCCACGAGACGCTCGAAGCGTTCCTGCAGTTTCATGGCGATGTGACGGTCTACGCCGAGGCGCAGTTGAACGTGCATCACGCGCTGCTGGCCAACTGCGCGCCCGGGCAGGTGGGGAAGATCTACTCCAAGCCCGAGGTCTTCGGGCAGTGCCGCACGTGGCTGGCGACTCAGTACCCGCAGGCGGAACTGATCCCCGAGGCGAGCAGTTCGGCTGGGGTGATGCGAGCAGCCAAGGCCAGGCCCGCCAAAGGGAAGGGCGGCAGGGGGGGGGCGCGGACCGGCGTCGCCGCGATCGGCTCGACGCTCGCCGGCGAGTTGTACGATGTGAACGTCCTGTTCGAGAACATCGAGGACAACACGCACAACATCACGCGGTTCTATGTCCTGTCGCGCCAATCGGCCAAGCCCGTCGGCAAGGATGCCAAGGGCCGGCCCGGCGACAAGACAGCGCTGATGTTCACGACGACCAACGAGCCGGGTGCGCTGGTGAGCGTGCTCTCCGTGTTCCAGCGGTCGGGCATCAACCTCACGCACATCGACAAACGGCCGAGCGGGCGGAGCAACTGGCAGTACACGTTCTTCGTCGACGCAGAAGGCCACATGGACGACCCGTGGTTCGGCGCGGCGGTGGCGCAGGCCCGCGGCATCTGCCGCGAGATGCACGTGCTGGGCAGTTTCCCGCGCAGCGTGCGGATTTTGTAGGAAGCAACACAAAGGAAGCGGAGCAAGCAGAGGGCAACAGAGGTGGAGGCCAGGGGGCGGAGTGGGGTTCGGGGTATCTGCCGCGAGGACGCGTCAGGTGCAACAGCCGAGGCAGCCGCAGCGGGCAAGAGTGAATCGGGATCGGCGACACTTGCCACACCTCGAAGATTCGGTGGATTCGGTCGCACTTCAAGGCAAGTGGGAGTCGGCCTGTGTCACCCGTTGATCTGCCCTCGTCGCCAGCATGAAGGTAAGTCCCCGTGCCGCTCAAAAAGTCGC
>CAYMWG010000076.1:0-10780 GCA_964393765.1 uncultured Phycisphaeraceae bacterium | reverse complement strand
CTGGCGATGCGCCTGCGGCGGCGTTGGTCCGGGGCGGCTTCTGTCGCCGCAGGCGTGCTGCTGCTCATCGCCCTGAACCGCTTGTTCAGCGGCGAAAACCCGGGCTTGCTTGCTGGCAAAGGAGATCGGGGTCCGAACATCCTGCTCGTGCTGCTCTGGCCGTACACGCTGCTCGTGGCCGGCGTCGGCGCGTTCATCGTGTGCCTCCCCAGGAGGCCACCGGGAGAGTTCTACTGCCAGAAGTGCCACTACGACTTTGCCGGGCTCAACCCCGCCTATCTGGTCTGTCCGGAGTGCGGGGCAAACTGGAAGGGCAAGGGCGCCGATCCGGAAGTCCCCGAGCCCGAACTCATCAAGCCGCCAACCCACCGCGCGGATTCACCCCCACTCTGAGGAAAGTACGAGAACGCGTTCTCACTCTCGCGCGGCCTCGATCAACGGCGCCGGCGTGTTGATGCTCAGGCGTGTACCGCGCCCGGACTCCACGATGAACACGACCGATGTGTCGGGCGCGCCTACGGAATGAAAGCGGTGCTCGCCCAGGTGGAAGAGGCTTCGCGCGAATCCTCCCTTGCGACGGATCAAGAGCGCCGCATCCTTTCCTTCCAGGGACACTTCCGCAACTTCATCCGCGCCAGGGCCAAAGCGGTAACTGCCGATGTACGCCGCCGTGTCCGTATTCGGAACCGTCGCATACGGGACATCGCTCTCCGGCACACCCGCGAGCAGATCGACGACGCCCTGCGCGATCTCTCCCCCGGCACGGGCGTGGTGCATGAGCGTCAGGCCGTGTGGGCCCCGCACGCTCGCCAGCGAGGGCATCGCGGCGAGCATCGACCTGACCGCGGCCGTCGCGGGCGGGCAGCGGGTGAAGGTCACGCTGACGCTCGATGAGGCGCCGCGGACGGTGGAAGCACCTGCGGAGTTGAAGGGCCGCCGCAAGGCTGCGGGGCTGCTTCCCATATGGAAAGCCCTGTCCGTTACCCACCAGCGCGAGCATGTCGAGGCCATCACCCAGGCGAAGAAACCGGAATCCCGGGAGCGGCGTATCGCGGCGTCCATCGAGGAACTCCACCGCCGCGCTGCGAGTGCCAAGGCCAAGGCACCCGCCAAGCACATCAGCGCCGCCGGTAGGTGAACCGCTGCCCGCCAACCGATGCCTCGAACATCAGCCCGCCCTTGGTCGCCGTGAACACCGCGACACCATTCTGGAATGGCGCTGTCGCCGCCGCGCCCGCGCTCACCGCAACCGCCGAGGCGTTCCCGCTGAATGTGAAGGCGCCCGATTTGAATCGTTCCAGCGCGACGCCGGTCTCAAACACGATGAGTTCCATGTACTCCTGCCCGCCCAGTTGCAGTCCCACCGTCCCTTGCCGGAGGTCGCAGTACCCGATGATCTTGCCGCCCTCGAAGACCTCGCCACGACCGTATGCCGCGCCCACGCCCGCGGCCCCCTTCGCCACTCCGGGGAAGACCGCATAGCCCGCCGCGCGATCGAGCAGGGGGCGGAGGCTCGGGTCCGCGCGCGTAAACGCGTCCAGCGCGCCGCGGCTGCGCACCTCAAGCACATCCCGATCCACGCGCGATGTCGGAGCCGGGTTGCACGCGCCGATGGACAGACTGAGGATCGCCAGCAGCCAGACGATCGGGAAACGCACGGGGGTCTGGCAAGCGAGCGTGGAGCGCATGGCGTTGTTCCCTGGGATTGGCGGCGGCATCCAACGGGGTCTCAGAAGTCGATCCGCGGATCATTCACCTTTGACCGCCCAACGGCCACAGACGATCCAGGCTCCTTCCGAATCAGCGGCTTTCTGAAGAAGTAGGCGGCCGTCAGTTCACCCGGTTCTCAAACTTGCCGGTGTTCCGGTAAACCTTCACAATCCGCACCACCTCTTCCGCCACGGCGAGTTGCGCCTGATCGGTCGAGGCCCCGCAATGATGCGTCCCGTATACCCCCGGCAGCGCAACCGTGGGTGTAGTCCAACCCGTCTTGGCCTCCGCGGGCTCATCCTCAAACACATCAAGGCCGGCGCGGATGCCCTTGTCGGCGATCGCCGCCCGCAGCGCACCCTCATCCACCACGCTGCCGCGCGAGGTGTTGATGAAGTACGCACCCGGTTTCATCGCCCCGAAGAACGCCGCATCGCACATCTTCTCTGACTCGCTGTTGGCCGCGACGTGCAGACTCACCGCGTCGCACTCCGGCAGCATCTTCAGCAGGTCGGCCCGCGTGCTGCCGCCGTGCCCGACACCAAGGTCCTGCGCCCGCAGCGGGTTCATGTTCAGCGAGTGCGCGATGCAGGTCATGTCGAACGCCTTGGCCCGGCGCATGACTTCACGCCCGATCGAGCCCACGCCGATCACGCCCAGCGTCATGCCCCTAAGGCCCCGGGCCTTGGAGTACGCGCCCTTGTTCCACTGCCCCGCGCGCAGGTCCGCGGCCTGGTCCGGCACCCGCCGGTCGCAGCACACCAGGAGGCCCATCACCAGTTCGGCGACGGCGACGGCGTTCATCCCGGGGCAGTTGCACACCGCGATGCCCGCGCCCTTCGCGGCGTTGCAGTCGATGTTGTCGTACCCCGCGCCCGCGCGGATGATGAGTCTCAGCGACTTCCCCGCGCCGATCGCGCCGGCAAGCACCTTCTTCGAGCGGACGATCAGCACCTCCGAACCGGCCGCGGCCAGCGCACCGCCAAGTTCCGCCACGGAAACTTCGGTGTTCGCCTGAACATCGCAGCCAAGGCCCGTCAGGCCGTCGATGCCCTGCTTCTCGAACTTGTCGGCGATCAGTACGCGCATGGCCAAGTGTACCGCGCCGGAGGCATGATGAAGTGAGAGTGTGATGAGGTGATGATTTGAGGGAACGGCATTACCCTCTCACCTCATCACTTCATCATCCCTCACGGCCCCAGCGCACCCCGCGCCAAAATGTCCCCGACCGCGAACATGCCTTCCCGCGCCCCTTGAAAGCCCCACACAAACATCCGCGGCCCAATAAAGTACCACGCCGCCAGCATCCCGATCACCATCACCGTCATGCCCTGCGGGCCCTGGACAAAGTCCCGGTACCCGCGCACATAACTTGACACAATGCGCGAGCCGTCCAATGGCGGGATCGGCAGCAGGTTGAACATCGCCAGCACCAGGTTCAGCCCTGCGCCGAGCATGAAGAACGTGCCGACATCCGTGTAGACCTTCGCCGCGGCGGTGAAAGACGGGACAATGTGACCCTTGCCCAGAGCCAGCCAAAGCCCACCCAGCAGGATGCACGTCGCCGCCAGCCCCAGGTTCATCAGCGGCCCCGCGAAGGCGACCTTTGCATCGGCGTTCCGCCCACGAAACCGGCTCGGGTCGACAGGCATCATCCCCCACGCGATGCCGACGAGCGCGAACACGAGCAGGCTCGCCGCGCCCATGTGGACGATCGGGTTCCACGTCATGTGCCCGGTGTCGATGGGAGTGCGGTCCCCGTGCGCGATCGCCGCCCAGCCGTGCCCCAGTTCGTGCAGCACGATCGAGCCGATGATCCAGACGATCCATGAGGTGAGGAAAAACGCCCCGCTCGGGTGCGCAAGAGCCTCGTTCACCCACCAGGAAGTGCCGAACATGCCGTCAGTTTAGCAGATCAGGCGGTTGCCGGGGCAGCAGGAATCGCCCGCGCGTTCTTGATGGCCGTGGCGCAGATCTGGTCGAAGACCTTGGGGTCTTCGATCGCCAACTGGCTGAGCATCTTGCGGTTGAGCAGGATGCCCGAGAGTTTCAGGCCGTTGATGAACAGGCTGTAGCGGGTGTCGCGCATCCGGCACGCCGCGGTGATGCGGGTGATCCAGAGGCGGCGCATGTCGCGCTTGCGGCGGCGGCGGTCGCGGAAGGCGTAGACGCCCGCGCGGAACACCGCGTACTCGGCCCGGTACTTGGACTTGTGGTTGGAGCCGAAGTAGCCGCGGGCAGCGCGAAGGACGCGCTTGCGGGACTGGGTGCGGGCTGCGCCTTTGCGAACGCGAGGCATGTTGAAACTCCGAGGTTGCGTCGCGTGCGGGGCGGGCGTTGATGTTCACGACCGGCTTGGATCCCGACGGACAGATGTGCTGAGCGGGTGAGCGCGTTGGGGGGGAGGGGGTGATGGGCTGCTCATCAGCGCCAAGAGCGCAAGCGGCGGGTTCGCCGCTATCCAAGATTCAAGGAGTTTCGAGTATTTTTCGCCAGCTCGGGGGCTTGCCAACCCGGTTCTTACTGTCCACCACTTTCACCGAAGGCTTCGCGGCGCGGGCCGTTGCCCGTTCCTGCGGCGACGGGCTCTTCTTGAGCGTGTGGCGCGCCTGGTCACGCCCGCGGAGCCGGCGGAACAGCAGTTTCTCGAGGCGCTTCGCCTCGGGGTTGGACATGAACTTGTCAGTGCGAAGGCGACGCAGCCGCTTGCTGCTCTTGTGCGAGCGCAAGTGCTTGCCGAACGCACGGTTATGGCGAACGAGCCCGGTGGCAGTGAGGCGGATGCGCTTCAGGCTGCCCTTGTGGCTCTTATTCTTGGGCATCGCACTCTCCAAACTTCTGTCCACCCTGGACTTACGCCCTTGGCGAGACCTTCCTGCGCTTCGCAGAAACGGGCCGCAACGGGGCCGGATGGGCCGAGACGATAGGCAAGGTCCACCGCACGGTCGAGCCCAAACCCTCAGCGAACCCGCGGCGGGGCCGCCCACCGCATCTTGTTGATGAGCGTCTCCCAGTATGAGCCGTCCGGGTTCCGCACGAACCGTGCGCCTTGGCTGTTCCGCCGAACCCGCACAATGTCGCCGTCGACCAGTTGCGTGGCGTTCTGCCCGTCGAGCACAAGGGTCGTCCCCAGCCCTCCACCCTGCGTCGCGATGTTCGCCCGCTCGACGACCAACTCGATCGTCGAATCGAGCGACACCACCACCGGCCGGAACGAGAGCGAATGGGCCGCGATCGGAGTGAGCACCATCGCGTGCGTCTCGGGCGCGACGATCGGCCCGCCCGCGGAAACGTTGTACGCCGTGGACCCCATCGGCGTGGACACGATCAGTCCATCGCCATCAATCCGCGGCCCGGGATGCCCGTCAATCCTGATCGATAGGGTGATCATCCGGAACGGCGGGCCGGCGGTGATGACCGCGTCGTTGAGCGCAAGCCCGTCGGGGCCCGTCGGAGCAGCCTTTCCCGCGCGGATGACTTCGACCGTCAGCAGCGGGCGGTCGTGCATCGTCAACGGCGCGGTGCCGAAGAGATCGCGCGCCTGAAGGGCCAGCGCGTCCAGATCAAACTCGGCCATGTAGCCGACCTTGCCGAGGTTGACCCCCAGCAACGGGATACCGACTCGCGCGAACCGCCGCGCCTGACTCAGCAGCGTCCCATCGCCTCCGAGCACCACAGCAAGGTCCACACCCGCCGCGACATGCGGTGCAAGCGGGGCAGAATCGGCGACGAGTTCCGCAGCGACCGTTCCCCCCGATGTCACCACCAGCCGCCGCACCTGCGCTGCGGCCTGCACGGCCTCCGGTTTGGCCGCGTTCACGATGAGCAGGACGGACCGATGGGAGGCGGACATGGGTTAGGTGGTCACCGGCGTGCGTTCGTCGTGCCGACGCACAACAGGAGCGGCTTGGTCATTCGCCGCACGCGAAGGGCCGCGCAGATCGACCGCTTGGCGGATGGCACGCGTGATGCCCGCCTGGTCGATCCCCGCCTCGGCCAGTTGGAGGCTGCGAGAGTCCTGGATGATCCAGTGGTCGGGCAGACCCAGCCGGATCGTGGCGGACGCATCGAGCCCGAGTGTCTGGGCCTCTTCAAGCACCGCGGCTCCGAAGCCGCCGATGATGCTGTGATCCTCGACCGTGATGACCGGAACGCCCGCGCTGTACAGCGAGCGGAGAAGTTCGACATCGACAGGCTTCGCGAACCGGGCATCGTACACAGCGACGGTGTATTCGCCGGCGAGCGCATCGGCCGCTTTGAGCGCGTCGATCGCGGGCGTGCCGAAAGCCAGCACCGCGACATCCGGCGCGCCGTTGTGCCGGACATCCAACTTCGGCGTCAGGCATCGGGCCTTGCCCAGTTCAAACGGCGGGCACGCCCCGATCCGATCCGTGACCAGCGAAGAGACGTTGTCGCGCGGGTAGCGGACGCTCGACAGGCCGTCCTCGTACGTTCGCATGAACTCGATCGCGGCCAACATGCTCGGCTCATCGATCGCCGCGGTGATCGCGGCGCTCGGCAGCGTCCGCAGGAGCGCGGTGTCACAGAATCCGTGATGGACCGCGCCATCGCCGCCGACCAGGCCTGCTCGGTCAAGGCACAGACGCACCGGCAGGCCCTGAAGGCTCGCCTCCTGGAAGCACTGGTCGAACGCGCGTTGCAGGAACGTGGAGTACACCGCGAAAAAAGGCTTCCAGCCCGTCTTCGCGAGGCCAGCCAGCATGTCCAGCGCGTGCGATTCGCAGATGCCCGTATCGAACGCGCGCTCCGGGAACAGCGGGAGGACCTTCGAGATGCCCGTGCCATCGGGCATCGCCGCCGTCGCCGTGACAACCTTCGGGTCCCGATGCATGAGGTCCACCATCGCCTCGCCGAACGCCGCCGTGAACGAGCGGCCGTCCTTCTTCATCTCGACCCGGCAGCCCTCGCGCACGAACGGAGACGGCGAGTGGAACGTGCTCGCATCGCCCTCGGCAAAGTCGTAGCCCTTGCCCTTGATGGTCTTGACGTGCAGCACCATCGGTCGGTCAAAGTCGCGAGCCTCGGTCAGGAACTCGATCAGCGTCGGGAGGTCGTGCCCGTCGATCGGACCGACGGTCACGAGCCCGAAGTGCTCGAACCAGCCGCCGGCCGGGTTCCCCGGCGCGCTGTGGCTATCAGCGATCATCGCTTTCGTCGCCTCGCCCATCCGGTGGTACGCGTCCCGCACAAGGTCGCCGCCCGGGACGTGCTTCAGCACCTCGCGCGCCTGCTTCTTGAGTTCGCTGTAGGTGTGCGAGAGGCGGACGCGACCGAAGTATTGCGACACCGCGCCCTGCGGCTTTGAGATCGACATCCCGTTGTCGTTCAGGATCACGAGGAACTGGCGGCGGAGCGTGCCCGCGCCGTTCAGGCCCTCCATCGCCACGCCGTTGACGATCGACGCATCGCCGATGATGGTGACAACCCGCCGGCCCTTGGGCGCCGACTCCGGGTCAAAGCCGTCCCGGTTCAGCGTGTCACCCCGGGCCATGCCCACGGCGGTCGAGATCCCCGTACCCGCGTGCCCGACGCGGAACAGGTCGTACTCGGACTCGGCCGGCTCCGGAAACCCGGACATGCCCTTGCTCGTCCGCAGATTCGCGAGCAGCGGGAGACGCCCGGTGAGCAACTTGTGCGGGTAGCACTGGTGGCCCACATCAAACAGCAGGCGGTCAAACCCAAAGTCGAACACATAGTGCATCGCGATCGTCAGCTCGACCACGCCCAGGTTGGGCGCAAGGTGTCCCCCCGACTTGGAGATCTGATCGCAGATGGCTTTGCGGATATCCGCGGCGACCTGGGGCAGCCGGTCGATCGGTAGTTTGCGGAGGTCGGCGGGTGACTTGATCGTCTCAAGGAGCGTCATGCAGTGGTCCTGTAACGCGAGGGGCGAGAATCAGGGCGGAAGGTGAAACGAGGCGCTGTCGCTCGGAAGAAATCTCGACTCAGTGCGAGGCCGGAATGATACACCGGGAGTGTTTCATGAGTTCGTTCCGCGCGGTCGGAACGCCGCCGCCGGCACAAGATCGGTCACCTCGTCCGAACGGCCAGATAATCCGCGAGTTGCAGAAGTGGCGCGGCTCCGCCGCCCATCTCCGTCAGCGATGCCCGGGCCACGCCGTGGAGCCGATGCACCTCGCTCCGTGACTTCTCGATGCCAAACACGCCGGGATAGGTCAGTTTCCCCGCGTCCTGATCTTTCCCCGACTTCTTGCCCAGGTGCGTGGTCGTCTGCGTGACATCCAGAAGGTCATCGACGATCTGGAACATCAGGCCCAGCGCCTCGGCATACCGCGTCACAGCCACAAGCCGCGGCTCGGAATCCGCGAGCGTCGCGCCGGTGGCGTGAAGGCCGGCGAGCGCGCCCAGACGGCACGCAGCGCGGATCAGCGCGCCTGTCTTGTTCTGGTGAATGAGTTCCAGTTTCTCCCGCTCGGAGAGTTGTGGCGAATATCCGCCCAGCGTGTCATAGACCTGGCCGCTGATCATGGCGTTGGTCGCCACGGCCAACTCCGCGCCTTGGACGGCTCCGAGAACCGGCGGCGTCCGCTGCGCGATCACCTGAAACGCCAGTGTCAGCATCGCGTCGCCGGCGAGTACCGCCATCGCCTCGCTCGTGTGCCTGTGCAGCGTCGGGCGGCCCCGTCTCAGGTCATCATCATCAAGTCCCGGAAGATCATCGTGAACGAGGCTGAACGCATGGACGAGTTCGACCGCCGCCGCGCCGGGCAGGCACAGCGTGGTATCCGCCAGCGCGCCCGCGACCGCGGCGAAACTGTGCCACGCGAGCAGCGGACGGGCGCGTTTCCCCGGCCCCAGCAGAGAGTACAAGATTGCATCAGTCAGGTTCGGGGCCAGCACCGCCTCGCGCACCACGCGATCCAGAAAGGCGTCGATGCTCGCGGCGGGCGCGCTCACCGCCGCGGGGAGCGAGTCGGTTGCCGGTGGGGGGGTTTGAACGCTCACGGGTCGTTCGGCGGTGGTAGAGGCCCTCGCGGCCGCGGAGTTCGGCATGGGCTCAGTATATGGCAATCCCGGAAGTCGGAAGTCGGAACTCGGAAGTCAAGACCGCTTCCCTTCTTCTTTCCCCCTTCCTGTTTCCCACTTTCCTCACCGTTCCTGCGAGCGAAGCAACTCATAGATATCACTGGGGCTGCTCGCCGCGTAGATCTGCTCGCGGAACTGCTCCATTGTCATCAGGCGGGAAATATGCGCCAGCGCCTGGATGTGGTCGCTGGTCTTGTCCGGCGGGCTCGCAAGCAGGATGATGAGCCGGACGGGCTTTGAGTCGATCGCCTGGAAGTCCATGGGTAGGGCGGGTTTGCCGATCGCCACGGCGATGTTCTCGACTCCCGGGCACTTGCCGTGCGGGATCGCAAGCCCATGTCCGATGCCGGTGGTGCGCGTCAGCTCGCGCGTCCACACGGCGTCCTTGAGCCCCTTAGCATCCTTCACGCGCCCAGAGGCGACAAGCACATCGACGAGTTCGCCGATGACGCCCTGCTTGTCCGTGCCGACAAGCGGGGCCTTGATGCAGTCGAGCGAGATGATGTCGAGCAGTTTCATGCGCGGTGGTGCTCGCGGATCGGGGTGGTGCGGGCAGGAGTGTACCCCCGGTCGGGGCGGGGGAAAGATGGCTTGCGGGTGCTGCTACAGCCCATCGCCCGGCTCCAGCAGCACCGAGTACGCGCCATCGGCGTAGATACTCGCCGGCCCGCCGGGGAAGCCCGATGGCCACACACGTCTCTCACGCGTGGGGACAAACTTGTGCCAGGTCTGCGCCCACTTGGCCTGGCCCTCGTTCTCCTCGGACTCGAGCGAGCAAGTCGCGTACAAGATGCGCCCGCCAGGGGCCAGCAGAGGGATCGCATCCGCGATGATCTGCCGCTGGATGTCCACCAGCGAGGCCAGGTGAGCGTCGTCAGCGCGGAACCGGGCCTCCGGCCTCCGCGCCAGCACGCCCGTGTTCGAGCACGGAACGTCGAGCACGATCAGGTCGGCCTTGCCGACATGCGCGCGGGTGGTCGCGCGAAGCCCCGCAACCGTCACACGCCCGTGCCCGGCGAACGCCTTCCTCAGCGCGTCGAGCCGCCGGTCATCGGCATCCGTCGCGCCGATCTGCGCGTTCGAGAACATTGCCGCGAGTTGCCGAGTCTTCGTGCCGCGACCGGCGCACAGGTCGAGAATGACCTTGGGCTTGAGTCCCGCCAGAGTCTCCACCGCGCCTGCGGACGAGTCGTCCTGCGCCCACACGTCCTGCCGGGTCGAGAGCAGGTCGTGCAACTGCGTGAAGTTGCCGAAGAACGTCGCCCGCCCCGGTCGATCGTGCGGGGCCGAGTTCTGTACATGCGCGGAGGCGTGCGCGACGTTCAGCACCACCGGCGGCTCGATCAGCCCGTGCAGCGCAAGCGTGCGCGCCCCGCGCTCACCCTCGCGCGTTGCCCACCGGTCCAGCAGCCAGCGCGGGATGCTCGTCGCCACGCTCAGCCTCTCCCCGGGATCCTCGGGAAGTACGAAGCCCGCCAGCCTCCGCCAAGTGCCATCGGCCATCGGCAGGCGGTCGCCGGGCATCACCCCAAGGTCGCCCTTGACGCCCTCGATCGACCGGTCTTCCTCGGGCGCAAGCCGCGCCAACTTCCGCAGCACCGCGTTCACCAGTGCGCCCGCGCCCGGACGGATCACCAGTTTCGCCCACTCCACCGCGTGGTTGATCGCTCCGTGCGCGGGCACCCGGTCCAGCAGCACCATTTGGGCAGCCCCCGCGAGCAGCACGCCCTTGACCCGCGCCTCAAGTTCATCAAACGGCTGCGTCAGGCACGCCTGGAGCAGGAACCGCAGCGTCAGCCAACGCCGCACCGCGTGGTCGTGGATCGCGTGCGCCAGCGCGAGGTCCAACGGGCTGAGCGGCTCCTTCCCCGCCGCGCGTTCCCGCGCCTCCTCCATCGCGTGAAAATCGAGTTCCGGGAACAGCCGCGCCTGGCGCGCAAGCGTCCGGCAGGCAAGGTGCCTCGCAGCGTCCCCCAAAGGGGGCGCATGGTTCGTCAAAGGG
>CAYMWG010000075.1:0-10974 GCA_964393765.1 uncultured Phycisphaeraceae bacterium | reverse complement strand
TAGGCTTGGATCGCGGGGTATTTGCCGAAGCGGAAGGCGGCGTACACTCAGGCGTTGAAAGTTGGGGAGTAGCCACCCGGGGCAAGATTCCGGGGCTCAGCGGCCGTCAACACGGGGACCCTTACCGACTCCCCCGGCCCTGGCGGGCGTCGCGTGACGCATCCGGCGAGACCAACCTCAGGCTCGGTGCCCCTCGATGGTGCCTGGAGGTTGGATGGTCTGGATCTATGTCGGCTTCATCGTGTTTGTGCTGGGGATGCTCGCGCTGGACCTGGGCGTGGTGAACCGCAAGGCCCATGTGATCCGGCCGCGGGAGTCGCTGCTGTTCACGGCGTTCACGGTTGCGCTTGCGCTGCTGTTCGCGGGCGGCGTGTGGTGGATGTACCAGCACAACTGGCCTGCGGGCATCACGAACGAGTTCATGCGGGTCGCCGCGCTGGAGCCGGGGGCGGGCGCGGTGTCGGCGACGGGGCACGGCTCGGAGGCGACGATCAGGTACCTCACCGCGTGGGTGCTCGAGTACTCGTTGAGCGTGGACAACATCTTCGTGATCGCGGTGATCTTCGGGTACTTCAGAGTGCCGGCAACGCTGCAGCACCGGGTGCTGTTCTGGGGCATTCTGGGCGCGCTGCTGATGCGGGGCGGAATGATCGTCGCGGGCGTCGAACTGGTGAAGCGGTTCGAGTGGCTCAACTACATCTTCGGCGCGTTCCTTGTGTACACGGCGTACAAGATGTTTCGCTCCGGGGAGAGTGAGGAGGACATCTCGCACAGCCCCGCGCTCCGGCTGACCCAGAAGGTGATGCGAGTCACGCCGGAGTATCACGATCAGAAGTTCTTCGTGCGGCTCAACGGGTTGCTCTACGCGACACCGCTGTTCCTTGCGCTGGTGGTCGTCGAGTTCACGGACGTGATCTTCGCGGTTGATTCGATCCCGGCGGTCCTGGGCATCACGCAGGACCCGTTCATCGTGTTCACCTCCAACGTGTTCGCGATCCTGGGGCTGCGGTCGTTGTTCTTCGCGGTCGCGGCCGCGCTGGGCAGTTTCCGCTACCTGAAGACCAGCCTGGTGTTCGTGCTGGCGTTCATCGGGATCAAGATGATGCTCATGGGGGTTCACCACCTGCACGCGGCAACGACGCGGCTGCCCGAGGGCTGGGGGTGGCTGGTGTCGTGGGCCCCGGAAGAGAAACTGCACGTCCCGACCGAGTTCTCGCTGGCGATTATCGTGGGGATGCTGGCGCTGGGCGTGATTGCATCGCTGTTCGCTTCCGCCGCGGAACGCAAGCGCCGCCGCTCGCCGATGGAGGATGTGGCGCAGGCGATGGAGGTCACGCAGCGGAACTTCAAGCGGGTGCTGATCCTGATCGTGGGCTCGGCGGTCATTATCGTGGGCATCGCGCTTGCGCCGGTGCCGGGGCCGGGGGGCATCCCGGTCATCATCGCGGGATTGATGATCCTGGCGACGGAGTTCCTGTGGGCCAAGCGGCTGGTGACGCGGACGCGCCAGCAGGGATACGCGATGGCGAACAGCACTGAGGCGATGGCCAAGCGCTCCAGCCCGTGGGCGATCCCGCCGGTGCTGCTGCTGCACGCGGCGCTCTTCCTGGCCCTCTACGAGTTTGCGAACTTCATCCCGGACCTGTTCGTGATCTCGACGTACTTCGGCACGCTGCTGATGGTGGGCTACTGGGCGTGGCGGGTGATAGCGCGGCAGGTGCGGCCGGGCCAGCCGGTGGTGCCGGTTCTGCCTGCGGCTGTGGCGACCACTGAGCCGGCCGCGACAGACACCAAGTCCGGCTGATTGTTGCCTTTCGCAATGGAAGAGGATTGACCGCACGAGGCGCGGAGGACTCAGAGCAAATGGCTCAGGACCAGACGCCAAGAGGCATCCGGCTGATCATTGAGTACCGGGGCTTATGCGCGACCGTCGAGGCCATCGCCGGCTGTCGAGGGCACAAGGAACCTCCTACGCGATCTCTGCGCCTCGTGCGGTGAGAATCCTTTGTCCGAACGCGCGGACGCCACACCGAGTCCGTATGAGTCATCAATCACCCAGCGCGACACGGCGACACGGACCTGATCCATCAGGCGCGGATTGCTTCGATGCCCGCGGCGACGGCACCCATCGGCGGGTCGGTGACGAGCCGGCAGCGGTTGTCCGCGGCGGGCAGCGCCAGTCGGAGTTTACCTCCGGCGACCTTTTTGTCGTCGAGCATCCGGTCGATGATGGTGCTGGTTGCGGGGAGCCCGCGGACGCGCGTCGGCAGGCCTGCCCTCGCCAGGAGCGTTTCGAGGCGAGTGATCGCACCGGCATCATTGAGCGCCATGTGCGTCGCGATGACACACTCGGCGAGCAATCCAAGGCCCACCGCCTCGCCGTGCGTCAGGCCCGTGTCGCCCGTGTCGCCCGCGCCGTGCAAGAGGCCGGGGAGCGTCTCGATGGCGTGGGCGACGGTGTGCCCGCAGTTCAGGGCCATGCGTCCGCCGTGGGGCGAATCGTCGTGTCGCCTCTCAAACTCGTCGCGGGCGACGCAGTTCGCCTTGATGGTGACGTTGCGTGCGACCAACTTGATGAGCGTGGCCTCGTCCCTCGCGAGGATCGCGCTGCGGTGTTGCTCGATGAAATCTGTGAGCGTGGGATCGGCGAAGTCGGCACCGATCAGGGCGTGCTTGATGCACTCGGCCAGGCCGGACCGGAGTTCGCGATCGGGGAGCGAGTGCAGGGTCGAGACATCGCAGACCACCAACGATGGGCGATGGAAAGCGCCGGCCATGTTCTTGCTGAGAGCGCCGTTCGGTCCCGCCGAGCGGATGTTCACGGCGGTTTTGCCCCCGACTGAGGCATCGACCATGGAGAGGAGCGTGGTGGGGAGATGGATGATCGGCACGCCGCGCCGATAGGTCGCCGCGGCGAACCCGGCGACATCTCCGACGATGCCGCCCCCCAGCGCGATGATGGGCTCGTCGCGTTCGAGGCGTGCGGACACGGCCGCGCCGAAGATTTGCTCCAGCGTCGTGAGGGATTTGCGATCTTCGGTAGCGCGAACCGGGCACGCCGCTACCGAGAAGCCGGCCGATCCGAGTGCCGCGGCGGTGCTGTCGATGTACGCCCGCGGCAGCGCGGAATCGTGGACGAGCAGCGCGCGACCCGCGTTTGGCAAGACGGAGCGAACAAACGGGCCGATGCCGCCGAGCAGGCCCGCGCCCACGATGATCTCGTAGCCACCGGCGGCGACCGTTCGGGCACCCGGGGGGTGGGGCGGCGGATCAGGACGCACCAGAAACTCGCCATGGCTGGCCGTCAAGTCTGCTTACTCCGGTTCGGGCGCGTGCCGGCGCTTCTCACCGGGGCGTTCCCACTTCACATTGGGAGCATCCCCCCAGAGCATCTCGAGGTCGTACAGGGCGCGAGCGTTGGGCTCAAATACGTGGACGATGCAGTCCACCAGGTCAAGCACGATCCACGTCGTCCGTTCGTCGACGTTCCGTCGGAAGAGCGGGAAATGCTGCTCCTGGGCGAGTTCGCCCACGTGCTGTGCCGCGGCGTGCATCTGGCGGTCGGAGGTGCCCGAGCCGATCACGATGAAGTCGGTGATCTGCGACAGTCCCTGGACGTCCAGCACGACGATGTCGGAGCACTTGGCATCGGCCAGTGTGCGTGCGGCCTCGATGGCAAACGCCCGCGTCAGTTTGGGGTCGGTGACGGAGTGGGTCGGCAGGATGTCGTGTGTCTGCAACTCCAGCGGGTGCGGCTTGGTCTTCTTGCTCATGTATCGGAGAGGATAGGGCTTGGGTATCGGGGAAACCGTGTGCCGCGCCGGAGAGGCGGCAGTGAGGCTCACAGGCTGCTTCGCACGGGGATCATGCACGCCGTCAGGACACCGTTACCAATGCGGTCGGTGATCGCGAGGGACCGCCGGATGGGCGAGGCGATCGGCAGATTCCGGTCCAGGCAGCGGTGTACAGCCTGAGCGAGGTCGTGGTCGGCGGTAGATTCGTCCCGCGTGAACAGGAGGACCAGCGACGCGGCGTAGGCGATCCGGCCGTCGGCTGAGAGTTTCCGGGCATCGGCGGTCGGGCCGCGCAGGAGTTCGGCGGTGTAGGAAACATTGGGACCGGGGACACCAGCGGAGTAGCAGAACTGACCGATCAGTTTGACCTCCAGCCAGAAGGCGTCCTCGGGCGGACAAGAGTTGTCCGGTGGCGGTGGAAGGGCGTCGTATGCCTCGACGGCGGCGAAGAGCGTTCCCGCGGCCTGCGTGCTGCGCACACGCGCGGCCCTCGCCTGCGCGAGCGGGTCGCCGACAGCCTGACCGGCGGTGGGCGTGAGCACGAGGTCGCAGCGCATGCGGTCGCGCGGATCGGGCAACTCACCGGTGACCGGGTCGGCAGCTTCGGTATCGATGGCGGAATAGTCGGAGATCGAAGGGGGTGCGTTCGGATCGGAGAGGTCGGCGGCGTGGTGTCCGCCGCGGCGTTTGCGCCGCCACTCGTGCGGGTAGGGCTGCTCGCGGAGGACGCCGTGGCCCGTGGAACGCAGGCCTTGGGCGAGGAGCGTGTGGAACTTTACTTCGGAGAGAGAATCGAGGCCGTGGACGGCGTGCTCGGCGCGCAGGTCGGCTTCGCGCTGCGAGATCGCGGCGGCAACTGCGTCGAGAATGTCGTCGGGGGACCACACGGGGGAGTTTAGAGGCCGGCGGCTGGGCATGATCGTGAAGGGCGGCTGCGCCGGGGGGACATCGCTACGGGCTGCGCGCCAGCAGACGGCCCACATCGCGCGAAGCATGTGCCACCCGGATGATCGTCAATGGCGGAGGAGCAGCGCGATAGACCAAGTAGTACGAGAAGACCCGGTAGAACCAAACGTCCTTGTTTGTTAGATCGCGGCGTCGGTGGCCAATCGCGGGCCTCTGAGCGACCAATGTTACGGACTGCTCCAGCACGCGCAAGACATGAACGGCCGCCTCGGGACTCTGCTCGTAGATGTAAGCCCGGATTTCCGCCAGATCGCGGAGCGCAGCCGGAGTAAGAAAGGTCTCGGGCATTGCTTACGCCGACCTGCGGGCACGGACCCGCTCACGGCCACTGCGCAAGTGATCGAACGCCGTCTTCGCGTCAATGAGTTCACCACGATCCGCTTCCGCGATGCCTTCATCGATTTTCCGACGGATGTCAGAGGCGAACAATTGCACGTCGCGTTCCCGCTGTTCAAGAAGTTTCAGCGCTCTGTCCATCGCGTCCTGCTCGGAACGGAAGCGGCCGGCGCGGACGCCGCGCTCGATAAACCGCTTCCACTTTGCGCTCAACGGCCCGGACTGCTTCTTCTTCGGCGTTTGTGCCATGTTCAATCCTATGGGCGGAACGACCACTCTCTGCTTACCCGATCCCCAGGTACGCCTTCCGCACCTCGTCGCTCGCGGCCAGTTCCTTGGCGGGCCGGTCCATCTTGATCGCGCCGGTTTCGAGGACGTAGCCGTGGTGCGCGACGTTGAGTGCCATGTGCGCGTTCTGCTCGACCAGCAGGATCGTGGTGCCCTCGGCGTTGATGTCGCGGATGATGCGGAAGATGGTCTGCACGATCTGCGGGGCCAGGCCAAGGGATGGCTCATCGAGGAGCAGCAGGCGCGGGCGGGCCATAAGGGCGCGGGCGATAGCGAGCATCTGCTGCTCGCCGCCCGAGAGCGTGCCAGCGTTCTGCTTCAGGCGCTCGCGCAGGCGAGGGAACAGGTCAAGCGACTTCTCGCGGTCCCTGGCGATCGCGGGCTTGTCCCGCCGCGCGAAGGCACCGAGCGAGAGGTTCTCATCGACGGTGAGGTTGGCGAAGATGCCGCGCCCCTCGGGGCAGTGGGCGATGCCCATCCGCACCATCTCGTGCGGGGGCATCCCGACGAGCGATTTCCCCTCGTACGTCACTTCTCCGGCGGAGGGCCGCACCATGCCGGAGATCGCGCGGAGCGTGGTGGTCTTGCCCGCGCCATTGCAGCCGATGAGCGAGACGATCTGCCCGCGATGAACCCTCAGCGATACGCCGTGGAGTGCCTCGATCGCGCCGTAGCGGACGTGCAGGCCGGTCACTTCGAGCATGGGCTGGCCGGGAGCAACATTGCCGCGCGCATCCGAGTTGGTTTGAAGTGCAGTCGGGGTCACGCGTGCGCTCCGCCGGTTGCGACCGGCTCACCCAGATACGCCTCGATGACCTTCGGGTTCTTCTGGACCTCCTCGGGCGTGCCCTCGGTGATGGTCACGCCGTGGTCAAGCACGGTGATGCGCTCGCACAGGCCCATGACCACGCCCATGTCGTGCTCGATAAGCAGGATGGTGAGGTCGAAGCGGTCGCGGATGCCGCGGATCATGGTGCGCAGGCCGAGTTTTTCCTGCGGGTTCATGCCCGCGGCGGGCTCATCGAGGAGCAGGATGCGCGGGTTGGTGGCCAGCGCCCGGGCGATCTCGAGCCTGCGCTGGTCGCCGTAGGGCAGGTTCTTTGCGACATCGCGCTCGCGGTGCAGCAGGCCCAGGACGTCGAGAAGTTCGCGCGAGCGCTCGAGGATCGCACTCTCTTCGCCGCGGGACAGGGCGGATCGCCAGAGCGTCCCGGCGAGTGTGTGGCGTGTGCGGAGGTGGCAAGCGATGCGGACGTTGTCGAGGACCGAGAGTTCGGGGAAGAGGCGGATGTTCTGGAAAGTTCGGGCCAGGCCGGCCCTGGCGCGCTCGCTGGGGCGCATGCCCAGGAGCGATCGCCGCTCAAGATCGATGGTTCCCGTCGTGGGCCTGTAGACGCCGGTGAGCAGATTGAAGACGGTGGTCTTGCCCGCGCCGTTGGGTCCGATGAGCCCGTGCAGCCGGTTGCGCGGCAACTTCAGGGAAAAATCGGTGACGGCCCTGAGGCCGCCGAATGCGATCGAGAGGTGATCGATGTTGAGTACGGGCGGGGCTGAGGGAGAGGCGGTGGGCGAAGTCATCGGCGTGCCGCCTTCCTCGACCGCACGGGCCGCAGTTCCCAGATCTCGCGCACGCCGAGCAGACCTTCCGGACGCACGATCATGATGAGGATGAGCGCCAGGGCGTAGATCACCATGCGGTACGAGGACAGGTCGATGACAGCCTTCTCGAAGCGGACTACCCCGAGGTTCACGACGGTGGCCCCCGCGAACCAGCGCATGAGTTCCCACCCGCCGAGCACCAGCGCGATTGTCAGTGCGGGTTTCCAGCGCTTCTGCGCGAAGGGCGCAAGGGCGATAGCAAGGACCGCCCCGGCGACCAGACCCCACGGCCAGACGGTGTGCGGCGTGCGCAGCATTTCGGGAAGGATGGTCAGGATCGCCGCGGCCAGCGCGGCCCCGCTGATCGACCCGAGGCCGCCGAGGACGACCATGATGAGGATGTCGAAACTCTTCATGAACCCGAGTTCGCCGGGGTTGAGTTGCACGCCGGTGGTGTGGGCGAAGATGCCGCCGGCGATCCCTGCGAAGAACGCCGCGATGACGAAGGCACGGACCTTGTACTTTGTTGTGGGCACGCCCATCGCCTCGGCGGCGATCTCGTCCTCGCGGATCGCAAGGAAGGCGCGCCCGGTGCTGGAGTATTTCAGACGGATGGCGACCAGCATCGTGAGGGCCGCGAAGAGCGCGGCCCAGAAGAGACTCGAATAGAAGGGGAGGCCGGAGAAGCCGAGCGCGCCGCCGGTGTACTTGGGCCACAGGTACATCGGTGTCGCGGCGATCTTCTCAGGGTCCCAGAGCACCTCCTCGGTCTGCGACTGGATCAGCACGCGGACGATCTCGCCGAAGCCGAGCGTTACGATCGCGAGATAGTCGCCCCTGAGGCGGAGCGAGGGCAGGCCGACCACATAGCCGCACGCCGCGGCGAGAATGCCGCCGGTGAGCAACGACGCGACGAAGAGCAGGTCCGCCCAGCGGAGGATGGGAGTGCCCTCGGCGTGGTCGATCATCCCGCTGAGCAGGCCGCCGTGGAGGTCCGCGTTGCCGAAGAGACGGAATGAGCCGTAGTAGACGATCGCGGCGGAGACATACGCGCCCACGGCCATGAACGCGGCATGGCCGATGGAGAACTGCCCCGTGAAGCCGTTGACCATCGTCAGCGAGACCGCGAGGATGATGCTCGTGCCGATGTCGAGGAGCATCTTCGCGTGAAAGACCTCCAGGTACGGACGGATGCCGAGTTGGAGGAGGACCGCGAAGGCGATGCACGCCAGGAGCGGCCAGGCGGACCTGAGCAGCGCGCTGCCAAACGATGGCCGGAGCGCCAAGCCGCGTGCGTGCAAGCCGTCGTGTCTGTCCTGCTCAGCCATTCGTTGCTTGTACCGTGAAGAAGGACGCAGGGGGTATTAGACCTTTTCCGTGGCGACGCTTCCGAGCAGGCCGCCGGGACGGAACAACAACACCGCGATGAGGAGGCCAAAGACAACCACGTCGGAGAGTTTGGGGCCTTGCTCGCCAAGATAGGCACGCGAGAAGAACTCGATGAGTCCGATGAGGATTCCGCCGAGCATCGCCCCGCGGATGTTGCCGATGCCGCCGACGACCGCCGCGACAAAGGCCTTGAGGCCCAGCAGCACCCACGTCGGCGAGGCGGTCTGACCGAGGCCGGAATACTTCTGGCTGTAGAGGAACCCGGCCGCGGCGGCGAGGGAGGCACCGATGACGAACGTGATCGAGATCACGCGATCGACGTTGATGCCCATGATGGCGGCGTTGCCGGGGCTGAAGGAGACGGCACGCATCGCCCGCCCGAGTTTGGTGCGGAAGACGAGCCAGTCGAGAAGAAGCATGAGGAAGAGGGCCGTTCCCGCGCCGACGGCATCGACGAGGCGGATGGGGACGCGCGGCGAGCGGATGAGGGTGTAGGTCAGGTCGGTGGCGTTGGTGGTGATCGGCGGAGAGATGGTCAACTTCTCGCCGGCGGGGTAGTTGCCCGCGGGCGAGGCGATGCCCACGCTGGCGATCCACTTCCTGCCTCCCGCTCCGCCCGCAGGTCCAAATGCCTCGATCTTGTAATCGCGTTTCTCGTCGAGT
Organism: uncultured Phycisphaeraceae bacterium; assembly: GCA_964393765.1. Classification (GTDB taxonomy): domain Bacteria; phylum Planctomycetota; class Phycisphaerae; order Phycisphaerales; family UBA1924; genus JAHBXL01. The sequence continues at coordinate 1,939 of CAYMWG010000075.1, read as the reverse complement.
GTGGCGGGGCGGTCGAGTTCGATCTGCACGCCGCCCTCGACGAGCGTCAGCGGGCCGGAGGCCAGCACGGTGCGGTTGAGTACGCGGTCCTCGAGCAGCGTCGGCATTCCCTGCGGACGCGTGCCGAACATCCAGTTGAGTTGCCCGACGTTCTGCAAGAGCAACGAGACGCCGATGGCGGTGATGAGGACGTTGAGGCGCGGAGCCTTGCGGAGGGGCTTGTAGGCGAGGCGTTCCAGAGAGAAGCCGACGAGGCCGCACGTTCCCATCGCGGTGATGAGGATGAGCCCGCCGGCGAGGAAGGAGAACCTGGGGGAGGCGTGGGTTGCGCGGGCAAGCACGACCAGCAGGATGAGCGACCATCCCCAGCACGCCGCGACGGCCGTCGGAACTCCGGCGGTGCTGCGCGGGAGTGATCGGGCGCGGCGCATCAGCGTCCGCTCGTAGAGCGTCAGCAGGATCGCCACCACGCTGACCGCCCCGGCGAGCCACCAGACCCACAGCGCGATCGACGACATCTGAAGGCCGTCGAGTTGCGGGTTGGCATCGCCGAAGCCCGCGGTCATCGCGATCGAGAACGAGACCCACGCGCCGAGCACAAAGATGTCGCTGTGGGCGAAGTTGATGAACTTCAGGATGCCGTACACCATCGTGTAGCCGAGGGCGATCAGCGCGTACAGGCTCCCGACGGCCAGCCCATCGAGCAGGGTTTGGAGGAGTCGATCCATCGTTGCCGGAGGCGGGGGGGGCGGTGTGCGAAAGAAAAACCCCGCGACAGTCGCGGGGCTTTCAGGTTACAACAACTCGCGAGACTCTTCCAGTCGGACCCCGCGCCATTGGGGGCGGGTCACTGCGGGTTGACGGTCGCCACCCACACTGGCTTGCCGCCCTTCATCTGGACGATCACCGCGGCCTTCTGGGCATCTCGGTTCTTGTCCATCGTGATCACGCCGGTCACGCCCTTGAAGCCGCTGGTCGCGGCGAGAGCATCGCGGAGCGCCTTGCCCGATGGGGCTTTCTTGAGGGCCTCGGCCAGCACCTTGGCCGCGTCGTATCCGAGCGCGGCGAGGCCGTCGGGAGTCTGCCCGCTGTAGGCCTCCCGGTACTTGGTCACGAAGGCCTGCACGATCTCGGAGGGCTGGTCGGGGGCGTAGTGGTTTGAGTAGTAGCAGCCCTCGATGGCGCCCTGGCCGATCGCCGCGAGTTGCTCGGAGTCCCACCCGTCGCCGCCGAGGAGCGGGGCGGTGATGCCGAGTTTGCGGGCCTGGAGGGCGATGTTGCCGGCCTCGGTGTAGTAGCCGGGGACGAAGATCGCCTGCGCGCCGGAGGCTTTGATGGTTGCGAGTTGGGCCGCGAAGTCCTGATCGCCGGAGGAATAGGCCTGGTCGCCGACGATCGTCCCGCCCATCGACTCGAAGTGCTTCTTGTACTCGTCGCGCAGGCCCTTGGAATACGCCTGCGCCTGATCGTAGAGGATCGCGGCCTTGTCGAGTTTGAGATTCTCGCGGGTGAACTTCGCCACCGCGTACCCCTGGAACGGATCGATGAAGCAGACGCGGAAGACCATGTCCCGGCCCGCGGTCACGCGCGGGTTGGTGCTGCTGGGCGAGACCATCGGCACGCCGTACTGCTGGCAGACGGCACCGCCCGCGAGCGAGAGCGAACTGGCGACCTCGCCGAGCACCGCCGCGACCTTGTCGCTGGTGACCAGGCGCGTCACCGCGTTGCCCGCTTCCTTGGACTCGCCCTTGGTGTCGTAGGTGATGATCTCGATCTTCTTGCCGTTGATGCCGCCCGCGGCGTTGATCTCGGCCACGGCAAGGCGGATGCCGTTGTCGGTCGATTGACCGAAGGTTGCTTCTTTGCCGGTCATTGAGCCGTAATGCCCGACCTTGATCGTCTCGTCGGCGGTGCTCGAGCAGGCGGCCCCGCCCCCCCC
>CAYMWG010000074.1:0-11046 GCA_964393765.1 uncultured Phycisphaeraceae bacterium | reverse complement strand
TGCCCGGGAAGCCCGGCGCGGCGGGCAGCGAGCAGATCCGCATCACGCTCCGGCGCTCGGGGCCGGGGCTGGAGACACCGGCGGTCACGACCGTTCGGGCGCGGATCGCGCCCCCCAACGGGGATGCGGCGGATGCGCCCGAATCGCGCGCGGTGGTGCGCTGGACCGCTGGTCAGGAGACGGCGACCGTGGCCGTGGGCCTGCCGCCGCTCCCATCCTCGGCTGGCGACGCTGGCGCGCGGGGGGCGGCGGAGGGAGCAGCGCGGTCCGGCGCGGCGGTCATCACCGTGTCGATCGATCGCGATGCCCTCGATGCCGACAACACCTGGCGCAGGCCCGTCGAAGTCCGCGACTCGCTGCGCGTCGGTGTGGTCTCGCCCACCCGCTTCGGGCGTGCGGGCGGCGTTGATAAACTCGACAGTGCGGCATGGCTGCGGCTGGCGCTTTCGCCGGGTGTTCAGGGTGGCGCGGGGGGAACAGGGAACATCGAAGTCGTGAACATCGAGCCAGCCTCGCTCGACAGTGCGCGGCTGGCATCGCTCGACGCCGTCGCCCTGCCGCGACCGGACCTGCTGGGGGAGGGCGCGTGGGCGCGGCTACGCCTGTTCATCGAGAACGGCGGGCTTGCGATCGTCATGCCCCCTTCGGGCGTGACGGTCCACCTGTGGGGGGATGAGATGGTGCGCGTGCTCGGGCCGGGCTGGGGTCTGGCGCGCGAGACACGCGTCCTCGCCACGGGTGCGGATGAGGCGAGGCCCGTGGTTGTCCGGCGCGATGCGGAGACGGGCCCGGGCAGCGAGGCCGGGTTGCTCACGCTCATCGAGGGCGAACTCGAGGAACTGCTGTTGCCGGTGAACATCCTGCGCGTGCTCCCGATGCTGCCCGATGGAACCGGCGGGGTTGCGGGCACGGGAGGATCAGAAGCCGCGACGGCGGCGACGGGTCAGACTCTGCTGTCGCTGCGCGACGGATCGCCGCTGCTGTGGGTCGGGGGCGTAGGGATGGCGGACGGCACGGATGCGCGCGAGACGGGGAGTCGCGGCGCGCTGGTGTACCTCGCGACTGCCCTCGATCTTGAATGGACCGACCTGCCCACCAAGCCGCTGATGGTGCCGCTGCTCAACGAACTTGTGCTGCAAGGGGTGGGGCGGGCGCGCGGCGCGACATGGGCGCTCGCCGGCGGGCGGATCGCGTCTGGGAAACGGGCCGACGAACTTGTGCGGGTCGATGGATCGAACCCGGGCGCATCGGGCGCATCGGGCGCATCGGGCGCATCGGGCGCATCGGGCGGAACTCGGGTGGTGCGCATCGATGCCGACGGCTTCAGCGCCGATCCAATCCGACGCGCGGGCCTGTGGCAGGCGCGGGACGATCGCGGCACAAAGCGAGCCCTCATCGCCGTGAATCCCGATCCCGCGGGCTCGCGCACCGCCCCTCAGCCGCGCGAAGCCCTGGATGCCTGGCTCACCGGCGCGCTCGAGACCGAAGCCGGTCAGGTCGGCGCGGCGAAGGTCATCTGGCTGCCGCGCCCTGGACCGGGAGGTGGTCCAGGACCTGAAAATGCGGGCGGCGTGCGCGCGACGCTGGGCGCGGCGATCGGCCTCGCCGAGCAGGGCTCCGCCGTCTCGCTCCCGCTGCTCATCGCGGCGCTCGCGCTGTGCCTGCTCGAACTCGGCCTGGCCCGCTGGGCCAGCCATGCCTCGGTCGTGAGCGATGCCTCGACTCGCGCCGGCGCGATGGAGGGGGCCGCATGAACAACGCCCTGAGGTGGCTGCTCGACCTGGAATCGCTCGCGCCCGGCACCGCCGGTGTCGAGTTCGGCTTTGAGCGGCCCATCCCCGCGTGGGCATGGGCGCTGGTGGTGCTCGCCTCGGGGGCGATCGCGTGGTGGTCGTACCGGCGGCTGGAAGGCCCGCGCCCCGCGCGCATCGTGCTCGGATCTCTCCGGGCTTTGCTCATCGTCCTCCTCTCGCTGCTCCTGGCCGGGCCGCGATTGCTCAAGCCCAACGAGACCGAAGAGAAGGACTGGGTGCTCGTGCTCGCGGATCGCTCGGCATCCATGACCGTGCGCGATGCGCCGGGCGCGGCTGGTTCCGCGGATGGTGCCCGAGCGACGCGCGACGCCCAACTGGCGAGTGTTCTGGAGGGCGCGAAGGACGAACTCGCCCGGCTCGCCGCCGATCGCGTGGTGGTGCATCTCGGGTTTGACTCGGGTGCGTTTGAACTTGCCTCCGGCCCCACCGGGGTCCGCCTGGGCGACCCGACAGGGCGGCGGACGAGCCTCGGTCGCGCGCTGGAGCAGGCCCTTCGACGCGCGGCAGCGCGCCCCATCTCCGGCATCGTCGTGCTCTCCGATGGGCGGAGTTTCGATGAGCCGTCGCGTGCGGTCATGCGCCGGCTCGAGCAGGACCGCATCCCCGTGTTCACCGTCCCGCTCGGCGCATCCGAGCCCCTGCCCGACCTCGCGGTGCGCCAGGTCGAGGCACCGCGACTCGCGTTTGTGCGCGACTCGGTGCCGGTGCAGGTCGAACTCGAGACCCTCGGGGGGAGCAGCGCGAGCACCCTGCCCCCCCCCGTGGACGCCATCGTGGAACTCGTCGATCAGGACACCGGCGCAGTGCTCGACTCAAGGCCGGTGGAGTGGGCGGATGCCGGCGAACCGGGCCAGGCCCGCACAGCGCGCATCACCCTTGCCACCAAGCCGATGCGCGCGGGCGCGAGCAAGTGGTCGGTGCGCATCCGCCCGGGCGCGGGCCAGGGCGCCGACCTTGTCGATGAGAACAACCGTGCCGATGTGGCGATCGAACTCGTCGATCGGCCTGTGCGCGTGCTCGCCATCGACGGCTACCCGCGATGGGAGCACCGCTTCCTGCGCTGGCTGCTGGTGCGCGAGGAATCGATCGCCGCGGCGTCGCTGTTGCTCGCACCCGGCAGGCGCTACCTGCAGGAAGGCTCCATCACGCTGGATGCCCTGCCGCGAAGCCCGGAGGAGTGGGCGCAGTTTGACTTGTTCATCATTGGCGATGTCTACCCCGGCGTGTTCGCGCCCGAGCAACTCGTGCAACTGCGCGAGCGCGTCGCCATCGGCGGGGCCGGGTTGATCTTCATCGGCGGCGAGGGGAGCACCCCCGGCGCGTGGCGCGGCACGGAACTCGCGGACCTCTTCCCGTTCAGCATGGGTGAGAGTGTCGGCGTCACGACCCGCGGCGGGGGCGGGCTACCGAACTTCGGGGGACCGGTGCTCATGCGCCCGACGCTCGCCGCGGAGCGGCTGGGCGTGCTTCGCCTGACCGATGCGCCGGGGGACGACGGGCTGTACTGGCCCAAGACACTGTCCGATCCGGCGACCGGCTGGTCGAACCTGTACTGGGCGCAGCGGATCGATCCCTCGATCCTCAAGCCGACGGCGGAGGTGCTTGCGGTTGCCGAGCCCGCCGATGCCGTCAGTTCGGCCGATGGCACCACGCCGCTGGTGCTCTCGATGCGATACGGCGCGGGGCGCGTGCTCTACGTCGCAACCGATGAGATCTGGCGATGGCGCTACGGCCGCGGCGAGTTTCTCCCCGAGCGCTTCTGGGTGCAGATGATCCGGCTGCTGGGACGCGAGAGTCTGGCGCGGTCGGGCAAGCCCGCGATGCTCGAAGTTTCGCCACGCCGCGGCGAGGTGGACCGTCCGGCGCAGATCGAACTCACGCTCCTCGACCAGTCGCTGGTCCAGGCTTCGCCCGGCTCGATGCGGGTCCGGGTCGTGCGCGAAGGCGGCGTTGACGGCGGCGGCGGGCAAGGCGCGGCCCCGGCGCAGGACCCGGAAGTGGCTGAACTCACGCTCACGCCCGGTGGAACCGGCGCGGCAGGTGGCGCGGCCGCGCGGACGTATTCGACAACGTGGCTCCCGACGATGTCCGGCAGATATCGAGTGGAAGCGATCGATCCGATGCTTGCCACTGGAGCGGGCGGTGGCGGGCTGTCCGCGCGAGTGGAGGTCTGGCAGGCGGATGACGAACTCCGAACGCCCCAGACGGACCATGCGGCACTGGCTCGGCTTTCCGATGCGACGGGCGGAAAAATGCTGGTCCCGGGCGAACTCGCCGAGATCTCCAAGTTGTTGCCTAACAGGCAGTTGCGCATCGCCGGAGAGCCGGAGATCGAGACGCTCTGGGACACGCCCATCGCGTTGATCCTGGTCGTCCTCCTGGCCGGGATCGAGTGGATTGGCCGCCGACTGCTGAAGTTGGCCTGAGGCACTTGGGCGGCTGGAAGTCTGATCTCTTGCCCTTTGGGGCAAAGTGGGCGGGGGGGACGACCCTCTTTGACCGGTCATCGGTATCACAGGTGGATGCCGGAGACCCCTTTGTGGTCGATACTCTCCATGTGGGGAAGATCGGTGAGGCCCGAGCGAACATGGAGGTTTCGTGGACCAGCGGTCAGCGATCCCTGAAAACGGCGGTTGGGCTTCTGGTACCACGGGCATCCTGCCCGTGACAACCGATAACGACACTCTGCGCCCGGCGCTCGCGGTCCTGTCCCGGATTCGCGCGCGGGCCCGACTGCTCCTGACGGTCGAGCGCGCTGCGTTCCTGCTGGCCGCGGCGATGCTGGGGGTGCTGGCACTCGCGCTGGCGGACTACTTCCTGCGCTCGCCCGGCGCGATGCGGCTGGTCGTCCTGCTGGCCGGGCTGGCGGGCCTTGGGTGGTGGGCGAAGCGGCGGGTGCTGCCCGCGCTGCGGTTTGCGCCCTCGCTCACAGAACTGGCGCTCCGGATCGAGCGGAGCGAGGCGGGAACGCAGGCAGGTCTGCACGGGGTGCTCGCCAGCGGCGTGGACCTGGCTCGCCAGCGCACACAGGGCGAGAGTCTGCCTCTCGCGTCGGGCGTGATCGGCGATGCGGCCCGGCGCGCCGGCACCCTCCGCACCGGTTCGCTGCTGCGGCGCGAAGGAGCGATGCGCGCGGCCGGGCTGCTCGGGCTCATCGCCGCGGTGCTGGGAGCGATCGGCATCTCGCGACCGGACCTGGCTCGGATCGGTGCTGCGCGCGTGCTCCTGCCGCTGGCCGATGTCTCGTGGCCCAAACGCACGGGCATCGTCGATGCAACCGCGTTCACCGTCCACCCGCTCGGGGCTGCGCTGCCGCTGCGCGCTGTGCTGACGCACTCCGACCAGCCCACGGCCCGAACACGCGTGGAAGCGGAGTACCGCCTGCTGACCGATGGCTCGCCCGGGCCCTGGCGGACTGCAACGCTCACGAGCCAGGACCGGATGATCGGGACTGAGGGCGCGGGCTCGGGCGGGGAGGCGGGAGCGTTGTTCGAGCGCCTGATCGAGCCGACGAGTTTCTCTCCGGCTTCGAGCAGCGGTCCCGTCGCAACCGGCGCGGCCGCGCTTGAACTCGAGTACCGCTTTGCCACCAGCGATGACCAGACCCTACTGACCAGGGTTCTACTGGTCGAGCCGCCCGCCGTCGCCGGCGCGAGCCTTGAGATCGAAGAGCCCGAGTACGCTCGAACGCCCGGCGGGGCGGGCACTCGGACTGTGGACCTTGGCGCGGGGACGGACGAGCGCGCCGCCCCCGCGCCGGCGCTGGCGGGCTCGCGCGCACGACTCCGCATCGCGCTCAACAAAGGCGTCCCGGCGCAGGCCGGGCGGGATCAGGCGGGCGCTGCATGGGTCGCCGGCGCGCTGGGCGAGGACGCCGCGGCACTGCTGGCCGATGCGCCCGATGCAAGGCTGACGCTCGAAGACCGCGTTTGGACGCTGGAGTGGACGCTCGCCCGGCCGGTTCGCCTCGCGCTGAGGGTTGTTGATGAGCACGGCATCGCCGACAGCGAGGAACGGAGTTTCACGCTCGATGTACTGGCGGACAACCCGCCCAGCGCGGTGGTGGTCCGCCCCGATCAGGACAAGTCACTCCTCCCGACCGCCATCGTCGAACTCGCGGGCGAGGCGCGCGACGATGTGGGCCTGGCGTGGGTCTGGCTTGACATGCAGGTGGCGCGCCGTCCCACCGGCTCCGAGGGCGCGCCCCTTGAGGCGCTGGCCCCGCCCCAAACACTCGCGCGGGTGAACACCGCGGATGTGCCCCCGCAGAGTGGCGATGCGGGCCTCGCCGAACGGGCAGCACGCCAAGTAGTCGCCTCGTCAACGCTCGACCTTTCGACGCTCGACCTCAAGACCGGGGATGAAGTATGGGTGACCGCCCTCGCGGCGGACACATTCGCCCTCGGCGGCGAGACGCACGAGCCGGTCCGGTCATCGGTGCGCAAACTCCGCATCATGTCGCGCGATGAGTTGCTCGGGCAGGTGTGGAACCAACTCTCCGAGGTGCGCCGCAGCGCGATCCAACTCGAGCAGGAGCAGCGCAACTTGCAGCAGGCCGCAGCGCGTCCGGGCGAGCAATCGGCGCGGCAGGCCGAGCGCGCCCAGGCGGGCATGACCGAGCGGCTGGACCGCCAACAGGACGCTGTGAGGTCGCTGGAGGAGCGGCTGGAAGAGAACGCGATGGCCGAGCCGACGCTGGAGGCGGTGCTGGAGCAGTCGCAGCGCACGCTGCAGCGCGCGGGGCAGAACTCCGGCAAGGCCGGGCAGGCCCTCTCGGAAGCCGCGGAAGAGGCCGCGGGCCAGGAGGGAGACGGCGCACCCGAGGCCGGGCAGCCTGAGCGGGAAGAAGCCCGGCAGTCGCAGGAAGAGGTTCGCAAGGACCTGACCGAACTGATCGAGATGCTCGATCAAGGGCAGGACACCTGGGCCGCGAAGCGGTCGATCGAGCAGGCCCTCCAGCAGCAGAAGGACCTGCGCGACAAGACCATCGACGCGGGCAAGCGCACGACGGGGCGCAGCGCCGAGCAACTCACCCCGCAGGAACGGCAGGAACTCGGCGACCTTGCGCAGGAGCAGCAGGCCGTGGCCCGGGAGACGCGCGAGGCGATCGAGGACATGCTCAAGCGCGAGGAGCAGATGCGCAAGACCGACCCCGCCGCGGCCCAGGCCATGGCGCAGGCGGCCAAGCGCGGGCAGCGCGAGCAGGTGCCCGAGAAGATGGAGCAGGCCGGCCAGCAGGTGCAGCAGAACCAGACCAACAACGCCCAGCAGCAGCAGACGAAGGCCATCGAGGCGATGGAGCAGATGCTCCAGGACCTCGAGGAGACCGCGAAGAACCGCGATGAGGTGCTGCGGCGCGTGCTCGCAAGCCTGATGGACTCACTCGATGCGCTCATTGCCCAGCAGGTCGAGGAACTCGGCGCGCTGGAACAGGCCCGGGACACCGGTCGCTTCGCCGGGCTTGATCGAGCCATGGCCCGCCTGCACGCCAACGCCCTGGGTGTTCTGGAAGAGGCCAACAACGGGCCGCGAGAGATCGCGCCGGTGGCCGCGCTCATCGAGGAAGCGGCCGCCGCACAGGTGGGCGCGATCGTCGCGCTGCGCATAAGCCCCGTCGCCTCGGGCGATGCGCAGGGACAGGAGGAACTCAGTCTCTCGAAACTGCGCGAGGCCCGGGCCGCGGCGGAGAAACTCGATCAGAACGCCAAGCAGCGCGAGCAGAACCGCAAGAAGGCCGAACTCAAGAAACAGTACGCCGCCGCCCTTGTCCGGCAGATCGCGCTGCGCGACTCGACCCAGGCCCTCGTGGGCGAGGAACTCTCACGCCGCGTGCGCAACTCGGCCCGGCTGATCGGACAGGATCAGCAAACCCTTCGGGATGAGTTGGCTGACATGCTCGTGGAGACGCGCGAGTTGACCGAGGCCAAGGTCTTCGAGTTCGCGCACAAGCGGCTCGATGAACTGATGGCGGGCGCATCGGATGCGCTGGGTCGCGGCGAGCCGGACCACGCGGCGCTGCGACGCCAGACCTCCGCCGCGCGTGTCTTGCAGGCGCTGGTCGATGCGCTGGACACCTCGCGCAAGGAAGACGACGAGTTCCGCGAGCAGGAGCAGAGCCAGCAGGGCCAGGGCGGCGGGCAGAGCGGGCCACAGCCGCTGGTACCCCCGGCCGCGGAGTTGCGGCTTCTCCGGGCGATGCAGCAGGAGGCGATCGACATGACCCGCGCGGCGGAGGAATCTGCGGGCGCGGAACGCGGACCGATCGCCGATGATGCGGCGCGCCTTCAGGAAGGCATCGCCACGCAGGCACGCGAACTCCTGGACCGGCTCGCGAAAGAGAACGAGGCACCTCCGGTAAAGGTCGAGCCGGGCACGCCGACGCCGGAAGAGCCGGCACAGCCGCAGGAAGTGAAGCCATGATGACCTTGCCACTATGTGTGTTCGCGCTTGTGGGTGTCGCAGCGCTGGCGGGCGAGACGGTTGGCGCTTCGCCTGCGGCGACCTTACCCGTGGCTACATTCCAGCGCCCCGCTGGGGCGAGAACCAATGCTGCATTCGGCATGGATGCGCGTGCAACCGCACCACGACGCGTGGCGTCCCCAAAGCAAGCCGACAAGCAGCCGATCCCCCCGCCCCCCGTTCCTTCGCCCGCACCTCCACCCGACGACGATCTCCCTTCGCTCGACGAACTCCTCGGTACCGGCAAGGACAAGCCCGCCGATGCACCCGGCGCGCCCGATGCCGAGAAGGCGAACCTCGACAAGTTGCTCTCGGGCGCGGAACTCGGGCAGGCGTTCGAGCAGGCCGTGGGGTTCATGAAGGACGCGGCAAAGCGCCTTGGCGACACGAAGGATGTCGGCATCACGACGCAACGCGTGCAGGAAGATGCGCTGCGGAAACTCGATCAACTCATCAGCAGCCTCGACCGGCAGGCCCAGCAACAGCCGCAGTCGCAGAGCGAGCCGGGCGAGCCCGAGGATGGCAAGGGCCCGCCCCGCCAGCGCCGGCCGCAGCCCGGCCAGCCGAGCGAGACGCCCGCGAGCGGCGAGCCGCAGGACAGCCCGGGCCCGACGCTGAAGGAGGGCGCGCTCAACCCCGAACTCGAGTCGGCCCGCGCGGCGTGGGGCGCGCTCCCGGCGCGTGTCCGCCAGATGCTCATGCAGGGATCCAACGACCGCTTCAGTTCGATGTACAACAGGTTGACGCAGGAGTATTACCGGCGCCTCGCCGAAGAATCCTCCTCACGCCCGTAATCCGGAAGGACGCCCACATGCTCACCCAACTCGCGGTCATGGCGTGCCTGACACTCGGAGTCGCGGCGCCGATGCGCGCCCCGCAGCCGGAGGCCGTCGCGGCCCCGGGCGCTGCGGGCGGCGAGGCGACCGCCCAGAACCGACCCGACGGGTCTTCCTCCGCGGAGAACAAGCCGCTGGAAGAGGAGATCACGCCCGAACTCGACGCCGCGATCGACAAGGGCCTCGAGTTCCTGATCAAGGAGCAGAACGAGGATGGCTCGTTCGGCTCCGGGCGCTTCGGCAAGAACATCGCCGTCACCGCCATCGCGTGCATCGCGCTGCTGGGCGACGGCAACCTTCCCGGTCGCGGGCCCTACGGCAAGAACGTTGAGAAGGGCCTTGAGTTTGTCCTCAAGAGTTCGACCGAGACGGGCCTGCTCGCGGCGGACTCGACCAACGGGCCGATGTACGGGCACGGCTTCGCCGCGCTCTTCCTGGGCGAGGTGTACGGCATGACGCAGGGCGGAGGCGAGACGACGTACTCGGCGCGGGTCCACGAGGCCCTGGTCAAGGCGTGCCGGCTGATCGGGCAATCGCAGAACCCCGATGGCGGCTGGCGTTACAACCCGGTGCCCTACGACGCGGATGTGTCGGTGACGATCTGCCAGATCATGGCGCTGCGCTCGGCGCGCAACGCGGGGATCGAGGTGCCCAAGGAGGTTGTCGACAAGGCGGTCGAGTATGTCCGGCAATGCCAGAACAGCGATGGCGGCTTCCGCTACCAGATCAACCAGGGCTTCTCGGCATGGCCGCGATCCGCCGCGGGTGTCGCAAGCCTGTACTACGCGGGCATCTACAAGGATGAGGCCTTGGATAAAGGCGTCCAGTACCTGGTGAACAACGCCCTGCCGGGCGCTGCCAACGCGCCGGGCGCCCACTATTACTACGGCCACTACTACGCGGTGCAGGCGATGTACCTTGCGGGTGGGGACAACTGGGCGATCTGGTGGCCGGCGATCCGCAAGGAACTGCTCGATAAGCAGGAGCCCGACGGCTCCTGGACCGACCAGAGCGTGGGGCCGGCCTATGGGACGGGGATGGCGCTGATTGTTCTGCAAATGCCCAAGCGGTTGTTGCCGATCTTCCAGAAGTGACCCTCGCAACTTGGGGGCACGCTCCCGAAAGTCTTCCGGGCATGATAAGAACATCATTTACCGAAGTGGATTGCAACTCTCTGAGGATGGGCCTTGGCCACGGAGGGGCCCGGGGTTGTAGTCACGGGTCCAGCCCGCGCTTCGCGGGCGCACAGCGTGGGTCATGTGTGCGCACAGAGGTTCTGCCGCCTGGGCTTCTCGCGCCGGCAGGGGCGAAGGAATCGGCGCACCGGTGGAATCCCTTCCACCTCCTCTTGGCCGCGGCGATTATCCCGAGTGTCCTCTGTGCCCCCGCCCGCGCGCAACTCGTGTTCGAGGGCGCGCTCCTGGAGTCCTCCGGCCGGGTCGAACGCGCCGGCATCACGTCCCTGCGCATCGGCACGAGCGGTGTGAGTGAACTCTCCGAGACCGGCCCGCGCGGCTTTGTTCGCACACGCGCGCCGGGCGAGATTCTCGCCCTGGTGCCGGGCTGGTGGGCCGATGCGTTCCCCGGCAGCGCGAGCGGGCTTGCGGCCTCCGCGCCGCGAGATGGCGCTCCCGAGCCGTTCATCGAACTGGTGGACGGCCAGCGCTTCGTAGGCCACCCCGGCCGCATCGGCTCGGAGGGCGAGGCCATCGCCTGGGTGCATGAGAAGTTTGGAACATTGATGCTCCCCATCGACGAGGTCGCGCGGTTCGTGCTGCGGCCCCTGCCGGGCGATACGCTCTCCCTCCCGGGAACACCCTCTGCCGACACGCTCTGGCTGATCAACGGCGACCGCCTGGAGGGCTTTGTCGAGACCGTGGGATCGCGCGCGGGCGGCGAGGGCTTCACGCTCACCATCGACACGGGCGGTGCGAGCG
>CAYMWG010000073.1:0-11160 GCA_964393765.1 uncultured Phycisphaeraceae bacterium | reverse complement strand
GAGTGGCGGGGAGCGCGGCGCGGGTGGCGCAGGTGGTCGAGACGGAACTGGGGCGGCTGCCAAAGACGTCGAGCGGCGCGGGGAGCGCGGGGCGGGCGCTGATGGACATCCTGGGGCGCGCTGAGCAGGAGTCCAAAAAACTTGGAGACTCCTATGTTTCGACCGAGCACCTGCTGCTGGCGCTGGCGGACGCGGGCGGACCCGCCAAGGAAGTGCTGGCGACGGTCGGCGGCGCGAATCGCAAGAGCCTTGAGGCCGCGATCAAGCAGGTCCGCGAGGCATCGGGCGTGCAGAACGTGACCGATCAGAACGCCGAAACCCAATACGAGGCGCTCAAGAAGTACTCGATCGACCTGACCGAGAAGGCCCAGCAAGGAAAACTGGACCCGGTCATCGGGCGCGATGAGGAGATCCGTCGCTGCATCCAGGTGCTCAGCCGCCGCACCAAGAACAACCCCGTCCTCATCGGCGAGCCGGGCGTCGGCAAGACCGCTATCGCCGAGGGCCTGGCGCTGCGCATCGTCAACGGCGACTGCCCCGAATCGATGCGGGAGGTCCGCATCGTCTCGCTCGATGTCGGCCAGTTGCTCGCCGGAGCGAAGTATCGCGGCGAGTTCGAGGAGCGCCTGAAGGCGGTCCTGCGCGAGGTGCAGGCCAGCAAGGGACAGGTCATCCTGTTTATCGACGAACTGCACACAATCGTCGGCGCGGGCGCGGCAGAGGGTGCTGTCAGTGCTGGCAACCTGCTCAAGCCCGCGCTCTCCCGCGGCGAGTTGCGCTGCATCGGCGCGACCACCCTCGATGAGTACCGCAAGCACATCGAGAAGGACCCCGCGTTCGAACGACGCTTCCAGCCGGTGTATGTCGATCAGCCGACGGTGGAGGAGACCGTCGCGATCCTGCGGGGACTCAAGCCGCGGTACGAGGCGCACCACGGCGTGCGGATCCTCGACGGGGCGATCCTCGCCGCGGCGCAACTCAGCCATCGCTACATCGCGGACAGGTTCCTGCCGGACAAGGCGATCGACCTGATCGATGAGGCCGCGAGCAAGTTGCGGATGGAGAACGACTCAATGCCCGGCGAACTCGACGAGTTGCGCAGGCGGATCATGCAGTTGGAGATCGAGCGGGAGGCGATCCGGCTGGAAGTCGCGGAAGGCACGAAGGGGCAGAGGGACAAAGGCACCGAAGGCAAAGGCGCGAGCGCGGAGCGCGGCGGCACCCAGAAAGAGTTGGGGCGGATCGAGCGGGAACTTTCGGAACTGCAGGAGCGCAACCGCGCCCTGACCGCCAGATGGGAGGCGGAGAAGAAGGACCTCGACGCCGTCAAGCAGGTCAAGGGGCAGATCGACGCCAAGAAGGTGCAACTCGAGCAGGCACAGCGCCGCGGCGACCTCGAGACCGCGGCTCGCATCCAGTACGGCGAGGTCCGCGACCTCGAGAAGCGGCTCGCCGAGGCCGAGGCCGCGATGGCCGAGCGCGAGAGCCGCGGCGATGCGATGGTGAAAGAGGAGGTCGATGCCGAGTCGGTCGCGGAGATCGTCGGCAAGTGGACGGGCATCCCCGTCGCCCGGCTTGTGGAAGGCGAGCGCGACAAACTCGTCCGCATGGAGGAGGAGTTGTCCAGGCGCATCGTCGGACAGGACGAGCCGCTGAAGGCGGTGGCGAACGCGGTGCGCCGGGCACGTTCCGGTCTGGGCGACCCCAACCGGCCCATCGGCAGTTTTCTTTTCCTGGGGCCGACGGGCGTGGGCAAGACCGAAACGTGCAAGGCTCTGGCGGCGTTCCTCTTCGACACCGAGGACGCGATGATCCGCGTCGATATGAGCGAGTACATGGAGAAGCACTCCGTGTCGCGCATGATCGGCGCGCCGCCGGGCTATGTCGGCTACGACGAGGGCGGGGCGCTCACCGAGGCGATCCGGCGCCGACCCTACGCCGTTGTGCTGCTCGACGAGATCGAGAAGGCACACCCAGATGTGTTCAACATCCTGCTGCAGGTGCTCGATGACGGCCGCCTGACCGACGGGCAGGGGCGCACGGTCGATTTCCGCAACACCATCATCGTGATGACCAGCAACGTCGGGAGCCAGCAGATCCAGGAGATGGCCGACTCGGGCGCCGAGGACTGGGAGATCGAAGCCGCGGTGCGCGAGATGCTGCGGCGCGGGCCGGGTGCGATCGCGATGGACAAGTTGGGGCGGGCTGCGGGCGCGCCGCCGCAACTCACCGACGCGCTTTCTGGAATGGCGGGCGCGGGCGGGTTCATGCGCCCCGAACTGCTCAACCGCATCGACGAGGTGGTGGTGTTCCACCGCCTCAGGCGCGAGGACCTGGCGCACATCGTGGACATCCAACTCGCCCGGCTGCGCACGCGACTCGCCGATCGGGAGATGACGCTCGAACTCACCGATGCGGCCAAGGCGCAACTCGCAGATGAGGGCTGGGACCCGGCCTTCGGGGCAAGGCCGCTGAAGCGCGCAATCCAGTCCCGTATCGAGAACCCGCTGGCGACACGCATCCTGCAAGGGGAGTTCGGACCCGGCGACACGATCCGCGCGGATTACCAGGGCAAGAGCTTTACGTTCGAGAAGTGACACCCGCCGCGCTCCAGAAGGAGTGTGTATTGAATAGGATCGGACCCGCGATGGAACGTTCATCGCGGGCTTTGTTCCATTCAATCACGCACGGAATCGCAATGGCACACGGCCCATCCATTCTTCCCGAGGAAATCGGCTCCCCACAGCCTGTGGATGCGCTCCTCCGCCCCCTGCGGCGGTTCATGCGCTTTGAGGCCGCCGGCGGCGTCCTGCTCCTGCTTTCATCGGTCGTCGCGATGGTGTGGGCCAACTCGATGTTCGGCCACGGGTATCACCAGCTTTGGCACGAGACCAACCTCTCGTTCAAAATCGCGGACTTCGGGATCGCGTGGTCACTCGGCCACTGGATCAACGACCTCCTGATGGCGATCTTCTTCCTCGTCGTCGGCATGGAGATCAAGCGCGAACTGCTCGTCGGCGAGCTTGCTTCCGTGCGCCGCGCGGCCGTGCCGATCTTTGCCGCGATCGGCGGAATGGTTGTCCCCGCGGCGATCTACGCCGCGTTCACCTGGGGCAAGCCCGAGATCCGCGGCTGGGGGGTGCCCATGGCCACGGACATCGCCTTTGCGCTGGGCGCGCTGGCGATCCTTGGCAGCCGCGTGCCCTTCGGGCTGCGCGTGTTTCTGGCTTCGCTGGCCATCATCGACGACTTGGGCGCGCTGCTGGTCATCGCGATCTTCTACACCGAGGATCTTCAGTTCACCTATCTCGGCGCGGCCGGCGGTGTCGTACTCATCCTCATCGCCCACAACGCGCTCGGCGTGCGCAAAGCGCATGCGTACTTCCTCTGGGGGATCGTGCTCTGGTATCTGGTGTACAAGTCCGGCGTTCATGCCACCATCGCCGGTGTCATGCTCGCGGCCACCATTCCCGCACGCACCAGGATCGACGGGCAGGGATTCACCCTCGGCGTGCGATCGCTGACCGATGAGTTTGTGCGCGCCGGAGATCATGACTCCGATGTTGTGACCAACACCGAGCAGCAGGGTGTCATCAAGACCATGGAGATCTACTGCGAGCGTGCCCAGACCCCGCTCCAGCGGCTGGAGTATGGGCTGCTCCCATGGGTGTCGTTCTTCATCGTCCCGATCTTTGCGCTCGCCAATGCGGGCGTCGTCATCGGCGGCGGTGGTCATGCCGATCCAGCCGCGGCGGATGCGGCCGCTGCCATCGACCCCGCCGGCGCAACCAGCCAGGGCATCATGGCGATGCTCACCGAGCCCAAATCTCTCGGCATCATCGGCGGCCTCGTTGTCGGAAAGCCGGTTGGCATCTTCCTGGCAACGTGGCTCGCGGTGAGGCTGGGGATCGGAGTCCTGCCCCGCGGTGTCACCTGGCGTCACCTGCTCGGCGCCGGCTTCCTCGGCGGCATCGGCTTCACGATGTCGCTCTTCATCGCCGCGCTTGCGTTCCCGGATCCGGAGCAGCTCAACATCGCCAAGGCGGCCGTGCTGGTCGCCTCAATCCTGGCCGGCGTGGGCGGGTTTGCGATCCTCATGACGGGCAAGAAGGTCGCGCAGAGCGAGAACGGGCACTGAGCTTCTGTTGCTGCTGCGGCCTCAGTACGCATTGCGCTTGCGCAGCAGCGCCGGCGATCGCGGATCGAGACAGGTGCGGGCAAGCAGCTTGACGATGCGCTCACCTGCGCGTCCGTCGCCATAGGTTTGCGATGGTTGCAGCCTTGATGCGCTCCGCGCACGCATCGCTGCCGCGGCGAGCGTGTCGAGGCTCTTCAGCTTGATGTCGGCCACATTGCCTGTACGTTCGCGCCCATCCTGCCGAGGTCCGATGTTCACCACACGTACGCCCAGCGCCGCCGCCTCGATCAACCCCGCCGAAGAGTTGCCCACCAGCACGCCGCGCACCTCCGCGAGCCGCTTGAGCAGCGCGATGAACTCCGGTCGCGGCAGATGATCAAGAGTCTCCCATTGGGCAGGTGCGCCGCGGCCCGATGCCCCGGTACGCACAGCCTCGATGGTCTCCCGCCCGGGATCGTGATTCGGCGCGAGCCAGAGCGTGGGGTGCGCAGACGCGATGCTCGCGACCGCCCGCGCGATGCGCGTTTCCGAAGTCAGGTCCAGGCCGGTGGGATGCAGGAGCGCGACGATGCGGGGGTCACCCAGTTCGCGTGCATCATCGTCGCTCATCGAGTTGATACCTCGCAGGCCGTCGATGGCCGGCGAGCCGACAACGTGGACAAACTCGGGCGGCTCGCCCATACGCACGATGCGCTCGGCGGACTGCTCCGTTGCCGCGAGGTGCAGGTGGGAGAGTTTGGTGATGGCGTGACGCATGGCCTCATCGGCGATCCCCTCGGCGCGGTCACCGCCGTGGATGTGGGCGACGGCGATGCCCGCGACACTCGCGGCGGAGGCCGCGGCGAACGCCTCGATACGGTCCCCCAGCACCACCACCCAGTCGGGCTTGATGCGCTCAAAGGCGCGTGCGAAACCCTGCACACCCCGACCGAGCGCGATCGCGTCCGCGACGCGGGCCGCCCTTCCGGCCACCTGCATTGGTACTTTCGCGACGATGGCAAACTCGGCCTCGACTTCGCGAATCGTGTGTGCCGGCGACAGCAGGTGCGCCCCACCCGCGATGACCTTCAGCCGCAGCCGCGGCGAACTCTCGATCGCGTGCATCACGGGGCGCAGCAGGCCGAACTCCGCGCGCGAGCCGGTGACGACCGCGACAGCCCGGGTCTGCTTCATGGCGCGGCCTCCATATCGAGAGGCGGCGGCTCGCGCCCGAGGTCGGCCCATGTCACCGGCATGTCGGCCTCCACCGCGCGGGCGAGGCGCGCGCCGACGATCTCGCGGAGCCGGAAGGGCTCGAGGCCCGTGCCGGGCCGCTTAAAGATAAAGTCCCCCCGCGTGAGCATGTGCCCCGCTGGCAGGGCCTTGGCCGCGACGACCGACTGACGCGAGACAGCGCGAACATCGCGCTCGATCTCAAGGACGCGCTTCGATTCGTCAGCGCCGACGGAAGGCGGGGCTGAGGGCGCGTCCCGCTCCACCGCACGCACACTCTCGATGTACCGCCGGAAGCCCGCGAAGTCGAGCGATGCGCGGTGGTCCGGCCCCTGGGCCTCGCGGTCGTAGGTGAAGTGCTTCTCGAGGATGCACGCGCCCCGCGCGGCCGCGAGCCCGCCCGTGTTGATCGCCTCGGTGTGGTCGCTGTAGCCGACCGGAACGCCGCGAAACTCGTTTGCGAGCGCGGCGATTCCTCCCAGGGACATCTCCGATACGGGCGTCGGGTACGCGCTCACGCACTGGAGCAATGCGAGACGAGCGGTGCGGCGCGCTCCCTCCAGCCATCCGACCGCTCGCCCAACTTCATCCATCGTGCTCGCGCCCGTGCTGACGATCAGCGGGCGGCCCGTCGCCGCAAGGGCTTCAAGCAGTGGCCTGTGGATGATGTCCGGCGAGGCGGTCTTGTAGGCGTCCCATCCGCTGTGAACGTGCGCGGTATCCTCCGCCTCGGCGATGAGGTCGATCGAAAAGACGGTGACGATCGCGTGCAGTTCGAGTTGGCGCGCCATCGCCAGCACCGGCAGCATCTGCACCGGGCTGAGTTCCAGCCGCCGGAGCATCGCCACCGGATCGGACTCTCCGGCGGCCTGCTGGTACGCGGCGAGTTTCGCGGTGCGGCTCATCAGCAGGTCCGTGCGAAACAACTGGAGTTTGATGGCGTCCGCGCCCGCGGCCTTGGCCTCGCGCGTGAGTTCGAGCGCACGCTCCACCGAACCGTCGTGGTTCACGCCCAGTTCGGCGATGATGTACGCCCGCGCGGGTGAAGAGCCGTGCCCGATCTGACGGTCGCCGATGCGCATGGCACAGAGTAACCCGTTCATCTCGCACGCGTCGAGAGGATCGCCTCGGCGACCATCATGTCGGCCCTCGTATCGATATCGATCACGGTGCCCGCGCCGTTGATCATGCCGCGCCGCCGGTCCTCGCGTCCGAAGAAAGCGTGTGGGCCGGTGAGGGGGGGAACATCCGGAATCTCCAGCATCAGCGCCTGTCGCGTCACGACGATCACCCCGCCATCGGGCACGAACGCGGGCGGCAGGTCCTGCCGACGGAACACGCCGTGGTTGAGTACATCCCCTTCCCACGGACTCACCATGCCGGTCGCCGAATCGACACGTGCCATCCACCACGGGTGATACTTGCCAACCGGCGCATACGACTGCACGGAGTCGGCGCGTTGCTCGCTGAGCATGGCCACCGCGCGGTCAATCAGGTCCGGCGGGCGAACGGGGACGTTCGCGTACAGGATCACGATCGGCTGTGCCGACGGCAGGGGCGAGCCGCCCGCGCGCTCCAACTCAGCCACCGCGTGCCTCGCCGCGGCATCCACGGTCGCGGTGTCGCCCGCGAGCGCTTCGGGACGGTCGATCGCGCGTGCGATGAGCGCCCGCGCAATGGAAAGCACTTCCTGATCGTCCGACGACACCACTACCTCACGCACGATCCCCGACCGCTGTGCCGCCTCGATCGTCCATTGCACGCACGGCTTGCCCGCCACCGGCAGCACATTCTTCCGCGGCAGGCCCTTGCTCCCGGCGCGCCCGAGGATGATCGCAATCGCACTCCGCGCGTAGCCGTCCATCAGAGCAGCCCCGCGTTCCGGCGCGATTCCCACAGCCGCTCCCACACCGCCGCGACCGGCTCACGCGACACATCGCCGATGGCTGCCCCATCCGGCCCGAGCACCGCGCCCGACACCTGCACCGTCATGCTCGCGCGTGCATCGCGCACCGCCTTGCTGCGTGGCGTTCGGAGTGGCGCAATGCGCTCCCCATCCACCGCCGCAAGCATCGGGTCGATCACCGCCCACCCGCACAGCATGATCCAGCGGTCGTAGAAGCGCTCCATCTCCGGGTAGGCCGCATCGCACTTGGTCATCCGCGGCACAAGCCAGCCGCGCCAGGCGCTCGGCGAGCCATCGCCTCGTGGCCACGAGCCCCGCCGGCGCATGATGTGCTCCATGCCCGCCCACGCGAGGGCCATCGCATCCTCGCCCGCGACCGCGCCATACACGCCCGGAGTTTCCGCCAGCAAGTCGACGCTGATGATGTCAGGAGCGGCCGCGAGAAGTTGATCGATCGCAGTGAAGGTTGCGCGCAGGCCGGTGCGAACGTGGACACCCCGCACGCCCGCAGCGCGAGCAGCGCGGACGAGCGTGGGCAGCGCCGGGTCGTGCAGGACCTCCTCGCGCGGCTGGCCGTGCGTGCGTCTTGGCGAGCCGGCGATCGTCAGCACGGAATCATCACGGAGCGCCCCGAGTTGCGCCAGGATGTTCTCACGCCAGGGCGCAGTACCCATGGTGCCGATCAGGAGCGTTGTCTCCGCAGGCCCTGGGGGGGGCGGGCACGACGTGCGGAGCAATGCTGCCCGCGATGCCACAACCTCCGCGGCGCTCGATGCGATGAAGTTGTTGCCGAGAGAGCGTGCCACAGTCACCATCCACTCCAGCGAGGCGGTCGAATCGGCGATGTAGCGCTCGCCCGCGTCGCGCACAGCCGGTCCCGCCGCGACGCACACACGCGAACCGAGCGGATCGGCCGTGGGCGCGGGCGGCAGGTACCCCAGCATCGCGCCGAGCGTACCCAGGGCGCCCGCCTGCTCACGAATCCCGGCGAGGTCGGCCATGAGCCTGCGCGACAGAACGCACCCCGCAAGCCCCGGCGCGGCGTGCGCGAACGTGAACCGGTGTTGCTCAGGGTTCTGCGCGTGACGACGGATCGCCTCATCACACAGTCCGGGGTCCACGCTGCACCAGGTCGCTCCCACAACCAGCGCGGCATCGAGCTCCAGTTGCTCCATCACGCCGCTCATGGCCCGTGGCGCAAGGGCCTCATCGAACACCGATGCCCCTCCCAGCCCCGCGCGCCAGCACGCGCCCGCGAACAAGCGGGCGCTCCGCACGAACGCCGGGGCCGAATCGAGTTCACCCGCCACCTCGACCACCCGCACCGCCCTGGCGAACTTCAAGGTGCCCATCGCCGCCCGGAGCCGCGATTCGTTCTGACACACGAGTGTGATGCCGTCGATTGCCGAGCAGCGGGCAAGGCGATGGAGCGTGGCGCCCAGGACGGTGAGCCCGGATGCCAACTCCCGCTGCCCTGCGCCGAGGTCAGCAGACGTCACGGCGATGATCGCGCCGACTTTCAGTTTCGCGCCCGACTCCGCCCAACTCATGCTGACCGCATCGGCGCCGTGACGAACCACGTCGGCATCGCGCGTGTTGCGAGCAGCGCCATCAAGCGCCCTCACCTCCTCATCGAGGATCTGCCCGAGATCATCGGCCGCGGCCGCGAGCGAGCGGACATTCTCCACATCGCGCTCGATCTGCCGGCGCTGGCGCTCCAGAGGCGTCAAAGCCGCGTCGAGGCCCAAGGCTCGGTCAGCGCGGATCCGGTTGAGGCCGCCCTTCTGATCGAGCAGCTGCACCGCTGTGAACGCCGGTTCCAGCCCAAGAACCTCGTCCCGCGCCGCGTAGACCTTCTTGATGAGGCGGTTCACCCGCGACTGGTCGGCGTGATGCTCACTCATCTCGCTCAGGAGGACGGCGGTCGTCCGGCTCGCCTCGGCGATCCGCCAGACATCCTTCCGGATCGCTCTGAGGCGGTCCTTAAGTTGCGCCCGGGTGGCCGGCGCTGCGCCGGTCGCGCTGCTCCGCGCTTCGGACATCCGCCGCCGGACATCGGTCGCCGTGCATTGCGACAGGAACTCGCTCAGTCTGAGCGGGCGCGTGTGCCCCTTCGCCACGCCACCCTCCGTGCAGTCCAACGTGTGCAGCCCCCGCTCCGCATCGGCACGGAAGTCGCGCTCGAACTGCACGCGGTAGGTGCTCATCTGCCGATCGGTGTAGATCGGCCTGCCCATCGAATCCGCGGTGGGCATGAGTTGCGGCCCCATCCGCTTGATGCGCTGCCATTCGAGCATCTCCAGCGTGTTGAACTCGTTGAGTTCGCTCGCCCAGGTGTCGTGGATCGCCGCGCCCGACGCGTAGTACGCCCCATCCGTGAAGCCCAGGTCCTGGCCGATGAGCGCGACCGGGTCGCACCCGATGAAGCGGGCCCAGTGGTAGGCGAGGTGCGCCACCGTCGCGCACGGAACGATCTCGCCGTGCTGCGCGCGGTGCGCTATCAGACCCGGACCCAGCAGCAGCGCGAGGTGCTTGTCGTCCGCGCACACGAGTTCGCCGGGGAAGGCATCGGTCACCGCGCGGTTCACCTTGGGCTCAACCACGAGCGTGATGCCCCGCACATCGTCGGCGGTCAGGCCCTCATAGAAGCGCAAACTGAGTTCGCTGTAATCAAGCGCGGTAACGAAGTGCGGCCGGACCCCGCGCGCTAGCAGCGGCTTAAGCACCGTTTGCACCGCGACAATCACTACGCGATCGCGCACCCCCGGCGCGCTGAGCAACCCGATGTTGCGCTCCAAACTCGGTCCCGCGGCGACCACGACCGCGGGCAGTCCCTTGAACACCCCTTTGTACTGGGCGGCTCCGGGCCGCAGCGCATAATGCTCGGCATTCTGGATCAGGTTCCGCAGCGTCACCTTCGCCTGGAAGACCGATGTCCGCGCGGTGAGCGCGAGCGCCTCGACAAGCCGGTTGAACGTCTCCTCGAACCGCTTGCGGACCCCGCCCCCGCCCAGCCGAGCCTCGCTGGCCGGGTGCGCGAGCATCGTCACCCCCAGCGCGGCCAGGCCTTCCAGGCCCTGGACCGCCGCGGACATTGCCCCCGCGTCATCGGGGTCCGTCAAAACAGCGACGTTGGCCCGGCTCATCCACGCGGAGTGGTCGATGGCCTCAAGTGCTGTTCGGAGCAACTCGACATCCGGCTCGAACACGACGATCAGGCCGGTCTTCCCCACCCGCCGCGCCAACTCCGCGATGTGGTACCCGGCGCCGAACCCGACCACGACGAAGATCGCGGCATCGGCAATCTCAACCGGCTCGATCAGGCGTCGGGCCTCATCCAGCGGCCGCCTTCGGCTGCACAGCGAGACCGCCGTTCCGCCGCGGACGATCTCGATCGCGGGCACGCCGTCATCGGTCGGCACAAGGTGCGCATCGCTTCGCCGGCCGGCCAGTCGCACTCGCGCCGCGGTATCCGGGCTGCCGCGAACCAGCGCTGCGAGGTTCCGCTCCAGCGCCCCCGCCCCAACGCTCACGGTCATCGCATCGGCGGTGGGCATCGAGTCCTCTCTCCTTACCCGGCTCCGCCGGGTTTCTCCTGATTGCGCTCACCCCGCCCAACAGGCGGAACTGTGGTGGCCGCGGCGGCGCATGGCACAGCGGCGGGCACTCCACCCGCGACCCGCCTTGCATCGGCGATGCGCTAGTCCGGCCTTCCCTTTTCGGATACACCTCGGCAATGGTCACGCCCGTTCAACTGCTCGTGCCGCTCCTGTTCCTCCAGGACGCGACTGCCCCCTACACGCCCCCTCCCCTGCCGCCCGTTCCGCTGCTTGAGCGCTGGGTGCTTGAGAACCCGTGGCCGCCGGTCATCGGCCTGGCCGCGGCGGGGGTGGTCGTGTTCTTC
>CAYMWG010000072.1:0-11269 GCA_964393765.1 uncultured Phycisphaeraceae bacterium | reverse complement strand
TGAACATCCCGCCCGAGCATCCGGCGCGCGAGCCCGGCGACAACTACTACATCGATGACCCGGCGACGACCAGGGTGCCCCGGATGCTCCGGAGCCAGACCTCGACGGTGCAGATCCGTGTGATGCAGACGACCCGCCCGCCGATCAAAGTGGTTGCGCCCGGGCGTGTGTACCGGCCCGACACCGTCGATGCCACGCACAGTTTCATGTTCCATCAGATCGAGGGCCTGTACATCGACAAGGGCGTGTCGATGGCGGACCTCAAGAGCACGCTCCTGCACTTCGCCCGCGGCTACTTCGGCCCCGATGCCGAGGTGCGCCTCAGGCCCAGTTATTTCCCCTTCACCGAGCCTTCTGCTGAGTTCGACATGAAGATCCGCCTGCGGCCCGACCAGCCGGCGCGGTGGATCGAACTGGGTGGTTGCGGCATGGTGGACCCGGCGGTGCTGGAAGCATGCCACATCGATCCCGAAGAATGGACCGGCTTTGCGTTCGGCTTCGGGATCGAGCGGCTGGCGATGGGCAAGTACGGCATCCCGGATATCCGTATGCTGTTCGAGAATGATCTGCGGTTCCTCCGACAGATTTAGTTCATAGGTGGGCCGGTACTCCGTGCCGGTCGGCACGGCGAAAAGGCGGAACGCCACTCACAGGGGAACCTTCCATGAGCCAGTTTGGGAACATGCCTCCGAACTTTGGTGAGCCGGACCTGCTCGGTGAGGCGCGATCCTGGCCCAAAGTCATCGGGATCATCAGCATCGTGTGGGCGAGCCTTGGCCTGTTGTGCAACAGTTGCACCGCGCTCTCAGCGGTCCTGACGCCCGTGTTCATGAACATGGCCCCGCCTCAAATGCAGCAGCAGATGCAGCAGCAGATGCAGCAGCAGATGGCCAGCCAGAACACGCTCTTCAACATCGTCACCGGCCTCCTCGGCGTTGCCATGAGCGTCGTGCTGATGTACGCGGGAATCCAGACCATGCGGTACCGATGGAAGGGCCGGATGCTCCACCTGGTGTGGGCGGGACTTTCGGTCGTGCTGGGCATCGGCGGCTCGATCTTTGGGTACGGAGTGATGAAACAGCAAGTGGCCGCACAGTTGGCCCAGATGCAGAACGATCCCAACATGGCTAAGATGCAGCCCATGATCGAGACGATGGCCTACGCAACTTTCGGCTGCGTTGTGCTGTTCTCCCTCGCGTATCCCCTGTTCATCCTGGTCTGGTTCGGCCTCATCAAGAAACGCCCGGAGGACATGGGCCCGCCCCCGCAGGAACTTGTCGCGTGAGCATTGTCCCCGCGTGCCCGCTGCTGGGGATCGACATCGGCGGAACGAAGATCGGCCTGTGCGTCGGGACTGCGGATGGCCGTGTGATCGACAGCGAGTTGATCGCGACGGACCACGGCGAGTCGCCCGAGTCGATTTTACGGGCGTGTCGCGAGCGGCTGCTGGCGATGCTCGCGCGAAGTGCGGGCACAGGCGCATTGCCCGGCGCGGTTGGCGCCTCCTGCCCCGGCCCGCTCGACTACGCGAACGGCAAGTTCATTGATCCGCCGAACATGCCGCGATGGCACGGCTTTGCGATCCGCGACTGGCTCGCGGCGAACTTCGCCTGCGTCAGCGCGTTCATGAACGATGCCAACGCCAGCGCGCTCGCCGAGTGGAAGTGGGGGGCCGCCCGCGGCGTGCAAACCGCGATCTACCTGACGATGAGCACGGGGATGGGTGCGGGCCTCATCATCGATGGCGGCCTCTACGAAGGGCCTCTCGGACTCGCGGGGGAGATCGGGCGCATCCGCCTTCGCGATGACGGGCCGGTCGGCTTTGCCAAGCGGGGCAGCGCGGAAGGGTTTCTGTCCGGGCCGGGAATGAGCCAACTCGCCGAGCAGGAGGCGCTGATCTGCATCCAACGCGGCGAGCAATCGCGCCTCCGCGCGACCCTCGAAGCCGGCGGTCGGGTCACTGCACAAGAACTCTGCGAGGCGGCGGCGTCCGGGGACTCCGCCGCGCTGCGCGTCACCGACCGCCTCGCGACCGAACTCGGCCGCCTCTGCACCATTCTCACAGACATTCTGAACCCCGATGTCATCGTGCTGGGGACGATCGGCTCGGCCCACCCGGACCTGTTCATCCCCGGCGCGATGCGCCACATGCTTGAAGAGGGCGTCGCTGCCGCGGCCCGGCATGTGCGGCTCCTGCCCTCCGGGCTTCTGCAGCGGGGCGATCAGTCCGCCCTGGCAATCGCGGCAAGGCTTGTCGATTGACCGGAGACGCCCTCCGCTCCGTGGCCTCGCACATTTTATCGGCACCGTCCGCGGAACGCGCCAAGATGGGAAGGGCCGCGCGTTCATCCCGGCGACCGCGCCCGGGGAGTGCCGCATCGCGTGGCGGCGATCGCGTCTGAATCTGATCTTTCCCTTGTCGTTGGAGCGAGCCCGAACGCCGGGCGCGCTCTCGCGACTCCACGAAAGGGAAATACATGAAGAACCGCACCAATGCCATTGTCGCCATCATCGCCGTTGCGGGTATCGCCGCCATCGCTCAGGCCCAAGCGCAATACACGGCCGTCAACCCGCCGCCCGGGGCCGAACTCGGGCACGCCGCGATCCTGGGCAATATCTATGGCGGCTCGTGGAGCGTCTCAGGGGTGAATGTCACCAACGGCGTCTCGAGCGCGATGCGCATCATGGATGCGGGCGCGCCGGGCGGAGGGGGAATCGGACTGCCCCTGCTCGATCCGTCCATTGTCCAGGACGACATGTGGTCAGGCGGCGGAGGGCCGGTGACGGTGATCGCCAAGGCCAAGTACGCCGGCGACAGCCACACCTTCGGCTGGTTCGATGACACGCAGGCGGTGCCGGCCTTTGCGTCGATTCTTTCAACCGGCGTCTTCGATGTGCCCGTGACGCTCGACCTGAGTTCGGACTTCCGATGGGCGCTCAACGACACGACCACGGGCCGGATGTTCACATCGCTGCCGATGAGCAACCCCGGCATCGGCGGTCGCTCCGGCGAGACGTTCGACCAACTGGTGTCGTACCACATCACGGGGCCGAACGGCCTCAATGAGATCGCGCTGTTCTGGGAGGACCGCATCGCCGGCGAGAACTCCGATTACGACTACAACGATGCGGTTATCACGGTGACCGCCGTCCCCGCCCCAGGCACCGCGTCCCTTGCAGCCCTCGGCCTGCTGGCCCTCGCCGGCCGCCGCCGCCGGTGACGCGGTCTCAGCCCTGAAGTTCCACACCATCCCCTTTCGGTTCATGGTGTTCCCTCCGTGCGCGGCCCCGCTTCCAACAGGATGCGGGGCCGTTTTCGTATGAACGTTTATCGCTGCTCGAGCCT
Organism: uncultured Phycisphaeraceae bacterium; assembly: GCA_964393765.1. GTDB lineage: Bacteria > Planctomycetota > Phycisphaerae > Phycisphaerales > UBA1924 > JAHBXL01. The sequence continues at coordinate 7,923 of CAYMWG010000072.1, read as the reverse complement.
CCCCAGAAGTTCCGGCTGTTCGTACGGCGTCAACTCGTACAGCACCAGGTCGCCCACGGCCTTGCGGTACAGCGTCAACCGCCCATCGCTCCGCGGCTCGGACTTCATGGAGTTCGGAGCGGAGATGTCCCCGCCCACCCAGTTGCCCATCGGCGAGGCGGGATCGCCCTTTGCGGATGTGGGAGCGGAGATATCTCCGCCCACCCAGTTGCCCATCAACGCGCCGGGGTCGGTGAGGGCGCGGTCCTCGCGGAGTTTGTCGATGAACACCAGCGTCGGCCTGGAGCGCACCCTCGCCATCAGGATGAGCGTTTTGCTCCCGATGACGCGGCCCTCGTAGCCGTCGGCGTAGGCCCAGCCGAGGACCTCGATGTCGGGCGGCTGCTCCTTCATCCCAAGGCCGGTGCCGAACCGGTCCTTGACGGTCCGGGCGAACTCCACCGGGTCCGTGCAGACGAACTCGGGGACAAAGCCGTGCTCGTTGAGCCGCCTGAACACCTCCGATGGGGCGACCTCCCTGGGCGGGGTGCGATTGACCCACATGTATGCACCGACAGCGCCAAGCACGACGAGGAGTCCGAGCAGGACCACGAGCCGAACGTTCACCGCTCCCCGGCGGGGAGCCTGTTGATCGGGAAACTTCGGCTGACTGGGGTGCTCCCACATGCGTGTCCCCTTCGCGCGCCGTGCAGCGCTACTTCCGGTTCTCGAGTCGGTCCTTCGGATCATCGAGGTCCCGCGCCGCAAACTCCGTCTGGGTTCGCAGGCCGCGTGCCCGGCCCTGGAACGCGAAGTCCTTGGACTGGATTGCCCCGGCGGCATCGATCGACCACTTCGAGAAGCCCTGCTTCAGATACTCAGCCTCCCCGCGGGCACGGTCCGCCGCGCGGCCGATGGTATCGGACGCGTTTGCCCGCCACATGGAGTTGATGCTCACGCCGAACCGGGAAGTGGGAAGTGGGACGGTGGATTGGAGGAGGGGAGGGTTGTGGAGGTTGTAGAAGAAAAGTTGCGCGCGCCTGAACAGGGGGGGTTGGAGAAAGTCGGAAGTCGGAAGTCGGAAGTGGGAAGTGTGGAGAGGGGAGAGGGAAGTGGGGAAAGGTGGTGAAGTAGAAAGGCGGGAGCCCCCACCGCCTCGCTGCGCGAGGCACCTCCCCTTGGGGGAGGTTGGAAGGGCAAAATTGCAAGTACCTGTTTCGGGGGTAGAACGTACGGGCTGAAGGGGCGGGCGGGCTGAATGCCGGGGTCACAAAGAGTTCCATGGGGACAAAGCGTACCATAAAGTTTGGTGTTTGTCAAGTACGAAAAAATGGAGTGCGGCGCGGGTTCCCTTGCGGTGCGAAGGTTCAGCCGCGCCGCCTGCGCCGAAGCGCAACGAGCCCCGTCATCCCGAGCAACGCGGCCCCGCCCGGCGCGGGCACCTGCACCACGCTGATGTCGTCGATATTAAACGCTCCCGGGAAATAGGCCTGACCGAACTGCAGTGATGCACTGCTGGTGTTGGCGTGCAGCGGGACGGTGTATTCAAGCCACTGCAGCCCATCGAGGCCGATCAAGTTTTGGAAAAAGACCGTTTCGCCTCCCCAGCGGACCTCAAAGAACCCGGGTGCAAAACTCGACCTCCGCAGCCAGAACGACAACTCATAGTCCATCCCGGCGGTGGTGCCGACGGTCTGGGAGATGAACCGGAGTTGGCTTGAAGCGATCGACGCGTAGTACTCGCCGCCGTGGGCTTCACCGGCGTTATCGACGAGGAACAGCGCGGCGTTCTGGTTCGGTGGGGGGACATTGGGCGGCACGGACCACCCCGCGAAGTTGCCCGTCTCAAAGCCCCCGTTGAAGACGAGTTCAGTTTGGGCGCGGAGGCTCGATGCACCCATGGGCAAAAGCACAAAGGCTGAAATGCAGAAGGTGCGCCAAAAGACCATGGTGAGTCCTCCGCGCGGCGCTCCTCCCGGGTCCGCAGACAAACCAATGTACCACGCCGGGAAGGGCTGAGCAACAGGTTTCGACGGGGTTGATCACCGCCGCCCGACCGCTGCTGTCGTTGTCCAGTCTCGCCGCCTGCGCCGAAGCGCAACGAGCCCCGTCATCCCGAGCAACGCGGCCCCGCCCGGCGCGGGCACCTGCACCACGCTGATGTCGTCGATATTAAACGCTCCCGGGAAATAGGCCTGACCGAACTGCAGTGATGCACTGCTGGTGTTGGCGTGCAGCGGGACGGTGTATTCAAGCCACTGCAGCCCATCGAGGCCGATCAAGTTTTGGAAAAAGACCGTTTCGCCTCCCCAGCGGACCTCAAAGAACCCGGGTGCAAAACTCGACCTCCGCAGCCAGAACGACAACTCATAGTCCATCCCGGCGGTGGTGCCGACGGTCTGGGAGATGAACCGGAGTTGGCTTGAAGCGATCGACGCGTAGTACTCGCCGCCGTGGGCTTCACCGGCGTTATCGACGAGGAACAGCGCGGCGTTCTGGTTCGGTGGGGGGACATTGGGCGGCACGGACCACCCCGCGAAGTTGCCCGTCTCAAAGCCCCCGTTGAAGACGAGTTCAGTTTGGGCGCGGAGGCTCGATGCACCCATGGGCAAAAGCACAAAGGCTGAAATGCAGAAGGTGCGCCAAAAGACCATGGTGAGTCCTCCGCGCGGCGCTCCTCCCGGGTCCGCAGACAAACCAATGTACCACGCCGGGAAGGGCTGAGCAACAGGTTTCCCTATAGATTGCCCCCGATCGCCCGAAAAACGGCAGAGAATTGTGGATAACTCTGCCGTTTGCCTCCACCGGACCCTCTGCGGTAATTCTGACCATCTGTTTTCCGCGTTGCCCCCCAATCACCGGGCGCGCCGTGCCGGGTGACCGTTGCAACTCTCTCTCGTGGCGGTTCCCCATGCGCCATCGTTTCCCGCCGTGCGCGATCGTCGTTGCGCTCTTCGCCGTCGCCATACTCGCAACCAGCACGCCCGCCCAGATGACCGGCGCGTGCTGCTCGGCCGAAGGGGCATGCATGTTGAAAACGGCATGGCAATGCAGCAAGGACGGCGGAATCTTCGCCGGGATCGGGACCGCGTGCCATCCCTCGGGGGATTGCGACGAAGATGAGCATGGCATGCGCATGAGTGTGACCGCCGCGCGGAGGCTGACGCGCGAGGGTTTGATCCATGTCCTGCAGGTCGATGACCCCATCGCGGTGTACTCGGCGGACCATGCCATGTGGGACCCAGTGGACCAAGGTGTGGTCATCGCGGTGCAGATCGGGATCAACCTTCGCGCCTATGTGGGCGAGACCATGGCGCAGTCGGCGCAACTGGCGGCCGCAGCACTCATTGTAAAGGTGGCCGCGGCCAAGGATGCGTGGGACACGGGGCCGAACGAGTGGCGGCCCTTCCACTGGGCGCTGCGGCTCGATGCGTTCGGGGTGCCGCAGGAAGCGAACTTGGGGCCGGCCCCGCTCCCGGTGTTCTCCAACAACGCTGGCGATGTCATCGAGGGGAAGTTGCCGCGGCATCGGGCGTTCTCCCAGGAGGGCACGGTCGCGGCGGTCAATGGCGGTTACCGCTTCACGGTGACGGGCGACCTGTGCGTGGTGCTTCAGGCGCTCGCCGATGAAGAAGGGGAACTCTACGAGGATTACTTCCTCGAGCCGTGGCCTCTCACCGTGACGGTCGGGGGCGATTCGGCACCCATCGTGGGCTTTGACCCCGTGACCTGCGAGTTCGAACTCGACAGCACCGAGTACACGGGCACGCTCGCGGCCAACGCGGCGTTCAAGGTCACGCGCGCCGACATGGGGAGGGACAGCGGCGTGTGGCCGTGCTACTTCTTCCAGTCCGGGAGCGGCGGGTTCGACGGTTGGGTTCCCGCCTTCTGCATTGCTCTTCCGGATGAAGGCACCGAGTACGACTGGCCCACGGGTGTGAAGGATCCGGTCGCCGTCATCGTCGGGGATGAGGACATCGACCTGAGCGGCGTCGATTGGGACAACTACCTGGAGTATCTCAATCATCCGAAAGCAAATCACCTGAGCGAGGAGTATGTCGGCGACACCATCGACGGCATACACACACTTCAGCAATGGCACGCTCTGTACGCGTATGACCGCGATGAAAATTCGCTCGACGCTGTGCTTGCCGATCCACCCAGCGCAACGCCCTACAGCCCGCTCAACGAGGACTTGCACTCCTACCTGCAAAATACATATCAGACCGCGTACAACCGTCACCGATTTTCGTCGGCCTGGCAGTACTTTGAGTTTGCCTTTCCGCGGGCGCATCTCACCCAGTACCTGCAAGGGGACAGTTACGGCGTGACGGCGACGGTCGGTGAAGTGCCCGTGGGGCCTGGCGAGTCGAGTTACCACGGCCAGGGAACCTGGCATGGGAGCGTGTGCTGGGACGCGTACTACTGCATCACAAACCCCGCGCACTCGCTCTGGGTCGCCGAGGAAGCGGGTGGCGGGGTCGTGCCGCTCGGATATAACTCTGCGGTGTACACGACGGGCGAGGCGGGGACGGGAAGCGCGTTGAACCAGGTGCCCGTGCATTCGTTCGGGCCGCAGTACGGGGCAACTTCCGGCTCGTTCGACCCAGCCGGAATGGTCTCGGCGCGACAGGCGGTTGGTTGCCAGCCGGAGCGGGCGACATTGCCGCGCCGGCACCGGAGTCGCGGAAACTGAACCCCTTGGGTATTACACCTGTCATGATCGCCAGACGGCTGAGGATCATCAGCATCAGCAGAGTGCAGAAAGCGAAGTTCCCAGCCGGGTCCGACTTCCGCGCGACGAACCAGGCGGCGAACGCGATCGCGGTCGCAATCAGCAGCGGCATGGCCACGAACAGGAGCAGGTACGGCACGATGGCCTTGGCCTGCCAGCGCGGATCGCTCATGGCAAAGACCAGGTGGCCGCACGATACCAGGATGAAGAGCAGAAACACCCAGAACGACAGCGAACTGGTGGTGAATCCGCGCCGGATATTCATTGCCAAAGTGTGCTGCCGGGCGTGCCGGATTTGCTCCACGCCCATGCACCGGCTTGCGGTCGGGTACCCGGGACGGCACAATCCACATGTGCAGGGACCGATGCCCATCTCTGGTGCGGAACTGGTCCCCAGCGGGGCACAGGTGCGGGGTGAGGCCGGGGCAGTGCCCATCGCATCCATCATCGTCCCGACGTATCAGGAAGCCGCGACAGTGCCCCTGCTCATCCGCGGCCTTGACGAGGTAAGGACGCGACATGATTTGGACCTGGAACTCCTGATCGTGGACGACGACAGCCCCGATGGCACCGCAGCGGCCGCCCACGCGCTGCGGGCCCCGTGGGTTCACATCATCGAGCGTCGCGCCCCGCGAAGCCTCTCGGGGGCGGTTCTTGACGGCTTTGCCCGCGCACGATCCGATGTTCTGGTCGTGATGGATGCCGATCTCACCCACCCTCCCGAGTCGGTACCAGACCTGCTCGCGGCGATCGGCAACGGGGCGATGATGGCGATCGGCGCGAGGTACATCGAGGGGTCATCCATGGACGTGCGATGGCCGCTGTCGCGCCGACTTGCGAGCACGGCGGCGACACTGCTGGTTCGGCCGCTGGTGCGCACGAACGACCCGCTGTCCGGGTTCTTTGCCCTGCGTCGGGAGGTGCTGACCGCCGCGGGCCAGATTCGCACCCAGGGGTTCAAACTCGGCTTGGAACTCCTCGTCCGCGCGGCGATCCGCAACCCCGCGCAGGTCCCTATCCACTTTGCCGATCGGACGCGCGGGCAGAGCAAGGCCTCGATGCGCGAGGCGTGCAGGTTCCTGTGGCAGGCCGCGGGGTTGTACGGCGTTTCCGTCCGCCGATTGGTCGGCGTTGAGAAGCGTCCGCTGATCGCGCGCGTTGCAGGACAAGGCAAATGACGCACGCCCCGCGCCGAGATGCCGGCGAAGCAGTCTCCGCTGCTCCCTGGACCGGCGGAACGTGGCTGTGCATCGCGCTGATCGTCGTTGGTTGCTCGGCGGCCTTCGGACGCACTGCCAACCACGGCGTCTTGCATTGGGACGACCGCTTTCACACGATCGAGAACCCGTGGTTCGCCCAGATCAACCAGGAGAGTTTCGTCCACTTCTGGCGCGAGCAGTACGGGAACCTGTACATCCCAGTCGCCTACAACGTCCTTGGTGCCGAGGTCTGGTTGACCCAGCAACTGACCGGTAACACAAACATGGAGCGGCTGAGCCCCGTGCTGCTCCAAGCCGTCAAGATTGCCCTGCACGGGCTATCCGCGATCATGCTGTTTCTGCTCGCGCGCCGGCTCGTCCGAAGCGACTCTGCCGCGTGCGCTGCCGCGCTTTTCTTCGCGCTCCACCCGCTCCAGACGGAGTCCGTCGCGTGGATCTCCGAGACCCGCGGCCTGCTCGGCTCGGTCTTCGGCCTTGCGAGCATCCTCGCGCTCGAAAAGGCGTGTGGCGCTGCCCCGCGCAGCACGGGCCTCCCAACCGTGTCCGCTTCATTCACAGACTTCGCCACCCGCGCATCGTGGTGGTTCATCGGCGCGGTCCTGCTCGCCGCCGCGCTCCTGTCAAAGCCCGCAACCGTCACGATCCCGCTCATCGCCGCGGCGATCCTCTGGGCGAAGCACGTCCCGCTGCGCCGCATCGCGATCGGTGTTGTTCCCCTCCTCGGGCTTTCGATCGCGGCAGTGGTCGTCACTCGCGCTGTGCAGAGCGGGGAGGTGATCGTCGATTCTCCGCTCTGGTGGCAGCGTCCGCTGATCGCCGCGGATGCGCTGTGCTTCTACACGTCCAAACTCGTGTGGCCGGTCTGGCTCGCGCCCGACTACGGCCGCACCCCGCAACATGTCTTGCTCGCGTGGGGCGGCTGGTGGGCGTGGGTCGCCCTCGCGATGGTTTTCAGCGGTTCGGTCTCGATTATCTTCCTCGCGCGGCGCTCGCGCCCGGCCCTCGCCGCGGCAGCGATCACGCTGCTGGCTCTCCTGCCGGTGCTCGGCCTGTCCACGTTCCACCATCAGGCGATCTCAACCGTCGCCGACCGCTACGCCTATCTCGCGATGCTGGGCCCGGCGATCCTGGTCGCGTGGTGGCTCGCCGGTGTGCGCGGGAGGCGGACGTGGTGCGCTGCGGGCGTGGTCCTGGTCGCCTGCGCGGCCCTCTCGTTCCGCCAGGCAGCACACTGGCACGATGATGAGACGCTCTGGCGGCACGCGATCACCGTCAACCCGGCCAGCCCGGTGGCCCACAACAACCTCGGGCGCGAACTCCAGCGACAGGGGCTCGTGGCAGGTGCCGAGCCGCACCTCCTTCGTGCGGCGGAACTGGACCCGACTTCCGCCAACATTCTGGTGAACATTGGGGAACTGCGGTCGTCACAGAACAGACAGTTGGAGGCAGAGACGTTCTACCGCCGTGCGATCGACATGTCGCCGCGGGATGTCCGAGGCCTGATCGATCTGGGAATCGTGCTTGCCGAAACGGGGCGAAACGCGGAAGCGGCGGAGGTCTTGCGAAGGGCGCTGGCGATTGATCCGGACCAGGCGGAAGGACAGGTCAACCTTGCGGCGCTGGAGATGCAGGCGGGGAAACTCGACAGCGCGGTAGCGATGCTGGAGGAAGTGCTGCGGAAGCGGCCGCTTCACCCGCAGGCTCTGTACAACCTGGCGCTGGTGCGGGCTTCGCAAGGCAGGTGGAAGGAAGCGGCGGAACTCTGGGGCGGTTCGATCGGCGCGGGGATCCGGACTCTGGAAGTCTACTTGCGACGAGGGGATGCGTTCATCCGGGCCGAGATGTACGAGGAAGCCGAGTTCGCGCACCAGGAAGCTGTCGGTGCGCATCCCAAGGCGTATGAGCCGTGGAACAACCTGGGTTTGCTGTACATCCGCCAGAACCGGGTCGAGCAGGCGATCACGGCGTTCGAGCGTGCCGCGGCGATCG
>CAYMWG010000071.1:0-11370 GCA_964393765.1 uncultured Phycisphaeraceae bacterium | reverse complement strand
GCCCACTGGGCCAACTGGGCCTTGTCCGTCGCGTCGATCGTTCCGTAGTACACGCTGGACTGAGCCGGGGCGATGCTGGCCCCGAGCATTACCGCCGCGGCGGCGATGCCGACCCTCCAACGCCCAGACCGCCAACGCCCCAAACAGCCCGGAGGCCCATTGACTGTACAGCCGACTTGACGATGTTCCATCTGCAACTCCTTTCGGGTGAAGCCGACGATCGGTTGCCGACACGACAAGCGTCGAAGACCGATCGCCACCTCGTCTAGTCGTGGCTCGATGGGTCCGCGTGAGGAATCGGAACGAAAAAAGTACGGATTGTTCCGAAACGGGGGGAGAGGGGGCGAGCGCGTGCGCGCACGAGGAAGGCCCGGAAGAAAGCCCGGGCTTGCGCCCGAGCCTCTATGACCGAGCCTCTTCTCAGAAGGAACCTCGCGCTCGTGCGATGCTTACCTCATCGCCGCGTCCATCAGTTTCTTGTCCGAGGCGCTCGCCCCCTCCACCGGCACATCCCGCAGCAGGCCCTCGATAATCGCGTCCGTCGTCACCTGGTCCGCCTCGGCGTTGAAGTTCGTCAGAATGCGATGGCGCAGCACCGGCCGGGTAACCGCCTGCACATGCTCGGGTGTCACATGGAACGAGCCCGACAGAATCGCCCGCGCCTTGGCCGCCAGGATCAGATACTCACTGGCCCGCGGCCCCGCGCCCCAGCCCACATACGCCTTCACCAGTTTCGGCCGGTCGGCCCCGAGGTCCATCGGCTCGCTCACGCGCGTCGCGCGCACCAGCCGCAGCGCATACTTCACCACATAGTCCGGCGCGGGCGCCATCCGCACCAGTTCCTGGATCTTCGCGATGTCCGATGCGTTGAAGATCGCCTCGGGTGTGCCGCGCGTGCCCGAGGTCATCCGCTTGACGATCTCCAGTTCCTCTTCCGCGCTCGGGTAGGTGATCCGCACCTTGAACATGAACCGGTCGAGTTGCGCCTCGGGCAACGGATAGGTGCCCTCCTGCTCGATGGGGTTCTGCGTCGCCAGCACGAAGAACGGCGCGGGCAACTTGTGCTGCATCCCCCCCACCGTCACCTGGTGCTCCTGCATCGCCTCGAGCAGCGCGGCCTGCGTTTTGGGCGGCGTCCGGTTGATCTCATCGGCCAGGATCACGTTCGCGAAGATCGGCCCCTTCACAAACCGCAACTCGCGCGAGCCCGTCGCCTTGTCCTCCTCGATCACCTCGGTCCCGGTGATGTCGCTGGGCATGAGGTCGGGCGTGAACTGCACGCGCGAGAAGCCCAGACTCAGCGTCCGGGCGATCGTCGAGATCAGCAGCGTCTTGGCCAGCCCCGGCACGCCCTCGACCAGCGCGTGGCCGCGGCAGAACATCGCCATCAGCAACTGCTCGACCACCTCGTCCTGCCCGACGATCACCTTGTGGATCTGCTCGCGCAGGGCCGCGTACGCGCCCCGCACCCGCGCCACCGCTTCCTGAGGGTCGGTTGTCGCGGCCAGGGACGCATGGGGGGAGAGCGGGTCGGGCATCGGGCAAACTCCTCGTGCGGGTATACCGGCGTGCAAGCCTTCCGTTCATCGGTCGGCCGCACTCCCCGGAGCGTAGTCGAACAGGTAGCCCGACCATTTGAGAGGGCGAGGCGGCCCAGCCGCCCGCGCTCAGGCAAGGGATGGCGCCGATTGGTCACGACACCCAGCAGCCACAGCGGGAGCGCTCCGGTCGGCTCCCCCACCGCAATGGGAAACACCGCCGATGCGTCTGGGCCAACTGGTCTTCTTCGATTCCTCAGGGGGTTGCAGCATGGAGCAGCATGTTTTCGTCCCGCGGCTCGCGTAACCCGCGAGATTGGTTCTCACGGGCGGGTTGCTTACTCAAGCCCGCTCATCGACTGCCTCAGGCGTGCCACACAGTCGGAGATGATGGGCACAGCGCGGACGATCTCGTCGCGCGTGGTCTCGCGCGAGATCGAGAAGCGCAGCGTGCCGTGGGCGTAGAGCGGGTCGATACGCATGGCCTTCAGGACGGGCGACGCCTCCAGCGAGCCTGAGGAACACGCGGCGCCCGCAGAGCAGGCGATGCCGCGCTCTGAGAGCAGCATCAGCAGCGCCTCGGCCTCCAATCGCGGGAAGCCGATGCTGGAGGTGTTCCACAGGCGGTCGCGCTCGGATTCGTGCGACCCGTTGATCCGGGCATTGGGAACGCTCGCCAGCAGCGACCGCTCGAAGTGGTCGCGCAGTTCCCCGCCGCGCACGCGGTTGTCCTGGTCCGCGAGCCATTCCGCCGCCAGTTTGCACGCTGCTCCCGCGCCAATGATCCCGGCGATGTTCTCCGTCCCGCCGCGCCGGCCCAGTTCCTGCTCGCCGTGGATCAGCGTCGCGGTGCGCACGCCCGGTCGCGCGTACAGCACGCCCACACCCTTGGGTCCGTGGAACTTGTGCGGCGAGCACGTCAGCAGATCGACATCAAGGGGCGTCGATGCCCAGTCCGCGGCGGGTTCATCGTCAGTCTCGCTCATGCCGCCGATGGCCGCATTTCCGTGATCCCGCGATCCTCCCGTCCCTTCCCCGTTCACCCTCGTCGGCATCTTCCCCACCCACTGCGTGGCATCGCAGTGGAACGTGACGCCGCGGTCGCGGCACAACTTCCCGATCTCCCACACGGGCTGGATGGTGCCGACCTCGTTGTTCGCCCACTGCACCGACACCAGCGCAACCTCTCGCCCCTCGCCCCCCCCGCCCGCCGGCGCATGGTGCTCATCCAGGAACTTTGCGATCGACTCAACGCTGACGCGCCCGCCAGCGTCCAGTTCGGCCCACAGCACCCGCACGCCCTCCTCGCGCTCAAGCGCCCTGGCCAGGTCGCGCACGCCGATGTGCTCGGTCGGCGAGGTGATGATCGTTGCCGGCGGCTTGCCCGCACTGGCCCGCCCGACGAGTCCGCGCGCCAGCAGGTGGCCGCGGATCGCCAGGTCCAGGGCCTCGGTCCCGCTCCCCGTGAGCGTGATGTGCCGCGGCCGAACTCCCAGCAGCCGGGCGATGTCCTGGCGCGCGAGGTCCATCTTCTGCCGGGCGGATTGTCCCGGGCGGTGGATGCTCGACGGGTTGTGCCACAGTTCCGCGAGCATCTGGTGCATCGCGTCCACCACCTCCGGCGCGGGGCGGGTGGTGGCGTTGTGGTCGAGGATGATGGGGAAGGAGAGCAAGGGAGAGAGCCGAAGAAGGGACGAGGGATCGAGGGGAAACAGCCACAAGACTGTAAACACGCTTGCACGACGCGACGACGGCTGGGAAGAGCCGCATGTCACCCTCTCTGCTTCCCTCCGCTTGCTCTGCTCTCTCTGGGTTCCTCGTATCCGTCCGCATCCGGCGCGGCCTCAACCCGCCAGCCCGTCTCGGCGATCAGTCGCTGTTCAAGGTCTCGCGCGATCTCCGCCGCGGAAACTCCCTCGTAGCCGCGTACTGGCAGGAATCGCAGGCGGGCGCGGCTGGGCATGAAGAACGCCGCGATCAAGGACTCGGAACGGGCGGTGCCGTCGATGACCACCTCGAGCACCCTCGCGCCCGAACGCGCTACCAGCAACCCCACGCCGGGTGCAAACGGGCCGATGCGCCCCGGCGGGACGATGCGGCCCTCCGGGAACACGCCCACCACGCCTCCGGTCTTCAGATGTCTGATGGCGGTGCGGGCGGCGGCGGAGTCGTTTCCGCGATGCATAGTCTCGCCCGGCGTGCCCGCACAGACCTCGACGCGGTTGACCGAGATGACATCGGCGAGTTCCCATAGCCACGCCAGGCGCGGGTGCTGCATGTCGCGGGCCATCATCCACTTGATCTCGAAGGGCGCAACCGACTGGATGAGCATCGGGTCGAGGCCCGACGTGTGGTTGGCGACGACCACCAGCGGGCCGGGGTGACGCTCCCGCGGAATGTTCTCGCGTCCCACAACAGTCAGCCGCTGCACCAGCCGCACGTGCAGGCGAACCACGAGCATCGCCAAGGCGACGTTGATGTCGCGCTCCCGCGGCGATCGGCGTGCCAGCGCGTGCGCTGCCGCGGCCCAGATGAGCCACACACCGGAGAGCAGGAGAAAAGTGGCGGCGAACATCACGGTCCATGTTAGCGATTACAAGCCGCGTTCCGTTGGAGTCTTGGCCGGAACCCGGAACCCGAACCCCGGAACCCGATGCCCGCTCACCCCCTGCCACTCACCACTTCATACTCTTCCTCGTGAACGACCTCTGGGCCGAAAAGCGCGACAAGGCGATCCGCGGCGTCGAGCCGCTGGCGGTGCGGATGCGCCCGCTCGCCATCGAGGAGTTCGCGGGCCAGCAGCACATCCTCGCGCCCGGCAAACTGCTGTGGCGGATGCTCAAGGCCGAGCGGGCAGGGCTGGGGAAGGGCGCGCTGACAAGCATCATCCTGCACGGCCCGCCCGGGACGGGCAAGACGACGCTGGCGGAGTTGATCGCGCGCCACACCAACCGGCACTTCGAGCGCGAGAACGCCTCATCGGTGGGCGTGGCCCGCATACGCGAGATCAGCGAGGCCGCGCGGAAGCGGTTGATCGACTCCGGCCGGCGCACCGTGTTGTTCCTTGATGAGATACATCGCTTCAGCCGCGCCCAGCAGGACGTGCTGCTCGCCGATGTCGAGCGCGGCGTGCTGACGCTCATCGGCGCGACAACCGAGAATCCACTCTTCGCGGTGAACTCGGCGCTGGTGTCGCGTTCGACCCTCTTCCGCCTCGAGGCGCTGAGCGAAGAGGAGATCATCGGCGTCCTGCGCCGGGCGATCGCCGATGCCGAGCGCGGCTACGGCAAGGTGGCGCTGCGCGTGGATGATGAGGCGCTGAAGGTATGGGCCGTGAAGAGCGATGGCGATGCGCGAAGGGCACTGACGGCGCTGGAAGTGGCGGTGCTGAGTGGGGAAGGGGGTGAGGGATCGAGGGATCAAGGGAGTGAGGGAGAGGCACCGTCGGTGCGGATTGTCATCACGAGGCAGGATGCCGAAGACAGCATCCAGCAGAAGGCCGCGGTCTACGACCATACCGGCGACGGGCACTACGACGCCGCGAGCGCGATGATCAAGAGCGTCCGCGGCAGCGACCCCGATGCGGCGATCTACTGGATCGCGATGATGCTCGACGCGGGAGAGGATGTCCGCTTCATCGCGCGCCGGCTGGCGATCCTCGCCAGCGAGGACATCGGCAACGCCGACCCGCGCGGGATCATGGTCGCCGCGGCGTGCTGGGAACTGGTCGAGCGCATCGGCATGCCCGAGGCACGCATCATCCTCGCGCAGTGCGCGACGTATCTTGCGCTCGCGCCCAAGAGCAACGCGTCGTACAACGCCATCAACGCGGCGATGGAGGATGTAAAGGAGGGACGGACGATCCCCGTGCCCATGCACATCAAGGACGGGAACGTGAAGAAGGCGGGGCTCAAGTCCGCGGGTTCGACGCGCGACGGCGAGAAGTATGCCTACGCGCACACCGACGGCATCCGCACAAGCGAGCGCGGCGTGGGGATTGTCGGCACGCAGGACTATCTGGGCGTCAAGAAGAGTTACTACCACCCCACCGAGTTCGGCGCCGAGAAGTTGCTGAAGGAGCGACTGGAAGAGGTGAAACGGCTGCGGGGCGCGGGAAGGAACTCAGAGGGAGCAGCGCAAGCAGATGACAGCAGAGGGGGATGAGGGGTGGCAGGGGAATCTCGCTTGTCAGAGCCCGGAGCGCGAGCGACGGGTTGTGCCGGAATCGCTGCGAGAGCAAGTGTGAGTGACATTGGGGCATTACGCGTGGGGCGCTACCCGTCGCTCGCGCTCCGGGCTCTGATTCGTTCACTTCCTTCGCTCCGTCGCTTCATGCCCCCTGCATTCAACTCCTGGCCTGATAACCATCGCCGCGCCCGGGAGCGTCAAGTCGGGCAATCTGCGCGTCGATAGACGCCTCGGCAATCTGTACCGGACGGGTAAGCGCGCCGGGGGTCGGCGCGCTCCCGGGCGGTCCCTTGATCGAGAAGAGGCACCCATGCCAGGCGTCAACGGGCACCACACCTCCGCCAAGGAATGGGCGAGCAAGCGGATCTTCACCACCGGCGAGGCCGCGGAGGTCTGCAAGGTCTCGCAGCAGACCATCATCCGGTGCTTCGACGCGGGGAGGCTCGGGGGCTTCCGCGTCCCCGGCTCCAAGTTCCGGCGCATCCCGCGAGCCGAACTCATCAAGTTCATGCGCTCCAACGACATCCCCGTCGGCGCGCTGGAGAGCGGCGCCAAGCGCATCCTCGTCGTCGATGACGACGCCCAGATCATCGAGATGTTCAAGGACCTGTTCGCCCGCAACGACCGCTACAACGTGAAGTTCTGCGCCACCGGCTACGACGCCGGGCTCCTCACCGAGCAGTTCAGGCCCAACCTCATCATCCTCGACTACATGCTCCCCGATGTCAACGGCAACGTGGTCTGCCAGCGCATCCGCGCCCACGAGGAACTCAAGGACACCCGGATCATCTTCGTCTCCGGCGTTGTCAAGCCCGAGGACATCGACGCGCTCCGCGCTTCGGGCGCTGACGACTTTGTCAGCAAGCCCTTCGACGTGGCCGGACTCCTGAAGCGGATCGACGAACTCACCAGCGCGGCCTGAGGCGCATCCATTCTCAGGAGCGAGCAGCGACGATGGCCCGCACGCGCCCCAGCACACGCACCGAGCAGTTCGGCCCGGCCCGCGCCCGGGGCGCGGGGCCCGGCTTCCTGCTCGACCCGCTCCTGTCGCGCCGGACGGAACTTGTCCTGCGCGAACTCGCCGGCCTGCCCACGCTCCCCGCCGTCGCCGCCCGACTCCTCAAACTCGGCGCGCAGGAAGAGCCCGACCTCCGCGAGATCGTCCGGCTCATCGAGTCCGATCCGACGATCACCGCCCGCCTGCTCTCGCTCTGTCGGCGCGCGGCCAACCGCACCCGCCACCCCATCACCACCGTCGAAATGGCGGTCGTCATGCTCGGCCTCGACGCGGTCCGGTCGCTCGTGCTCAGCGTGGCGATCTTCGACTGGTCGGCATCCGTGCCGCGAAAGGCCCGCGCGGCGAAACCCACTCAGGCGCCCGGCTCAGGCGCGACGGTTGCCACCGTCGGCTTCAACCGCGTCGGCTTCTGGCAGCACTCAGTCGCCGTGGCCTGCGCTGCCGAACTCATCGCGCGCGAGATGCCCGAGCCCGGCCTGCACCCCGAGGAGTGCTTTGTCTGCGGCCTGGTCCACGACATCGGCAAACTCGCCCTCGAGGTCGTCCTGCCGCGGGCCTACGCGCGCGTCGTCGAACTGGCCGGGCACCGCTGCGGCAACATCGCCGACTTCGAGCGGCCCATCCTCGGCATGGACCATCACGCCGCGGGTGCGCACATCGCCCGCATGTGGGGTCTGCCGGAGAACCTCCGCGCCGCCATCGAACTCCACGGCGTGCCCTACGACCAGTTGCCCGATGGCGAATCTCGCCGCCTCGTGGGCATCGTGGGCGTGGCCGATGCGCTCTGCCGCCGTCTGGGACTCGGCTGGTCGGGCAACCTGGCCGCCGCGCCCGATGACCGCGAACTCGCCGCTCGGATGGGCCTGAGCGCGGATCGCATTGAAAGCCTGATCGCCCGTCTGTACGAGGCCACGAGCGCCCGCTGCCGCGACCTGGGGCTTGGCGAGGAGCCCAGCCAGCAGTTGCTCGTCGAGTCGGTCCTGCGGGCCAACGCCCGGCTTGGTCGCCTCAACCAGGAACTCGGCGAGGCCAACCGCGCGCTTGGCGAGGCGCAGCAGCAACTCGCCGAGGCCCGCGCCATGGTCCGCCTTGGGGAGATGACCGCCGGCGCTGCGCACGAACTCAACAACCCGCTCACCGTCATCTCCGGGCGGGCCCAATCACTGCTGGGCCGCCTGCGCGATGAGCACGACCGCGCTGCGGCCGGCGCGATCGTCGAGGCCGCGGGACGCCTGAGCGCGCTCGTCTCTCGCCTCCACCGCATCGCCAACCCCCCGGCACCTGACCTGCGCCCAACGGACCTGGGAACGATGATGGGCGAGGTGATCAGACTCGCCAAGGTCCGCTGCGCGAGCCGCGCCACGCCCTCGGGCCTGCTGGGCGTGAAACTGATGCTCGCCGAGGGCCTCGATACCGCGCGCCTGGACACGGGCCTCATGATCGATGCGCTGGTGGAGGTCGTGGTCAACGCGATCGAATCCGGGCCGCGATCGCCCGTTGAGGTCCGCCTGCTCGAAGATGCCGCCGACACCTCGTGCCTCCTCGTGCAGGTCATCGATGATGGCACGGGGATGAGCGAGCACGCGATGGACCACGCCCTCGATCCGTTCTTCTCCGAGAAGTCCGCCGGCAGGCAGCCGGGCCTGGGCCTCGCCCTGGCGCACCGCCTCGTCGGCCTGCACGGCGGCGAGGTCACGCTCGCCAGTCGCCCCGGGCGCGGCACGAGCGTCACGGTCTCCATCCCCGACTACAGATGGACGCGTGAGAGCGCATCCGGGCGCACCGTTGCGCCAGCGATGAGCACGACCGCCAACACCCTGCCATCCGCGACGCAGCGGGCGGCGTGACGCTCACCCCCCGCGCCCCCCCGCGCAGCCCATCAAAGTAGAACGAAGCCATGAGCCCGCCAACGCCGCCGAGCAACAACGCCAAGCACCGACCGCCCGGTCCGGGCCGCGTTGCGCATGTCTACATTGAGGGCAAGCCCGCGCTGCGCTGCGAACTCCGCCCGCATGAAGCCCCGCCCTCCCGAGTGCTGATCGTGACGCGCGATCCGGCCCTTGCGCGGCGCGCGGTGCGGGCAGTCGGGCTCCGCGCCGTCTGCCTTATCGCACGCGACCCTATCGAGGCCCTGGCCCTCGTGCTGTCGATCGAGAAGAGCACATCGTCCGGGATCGATGGCGCGCTGATCGACCACGCCGCCTGCGCGGTCGAGTCGCTCGATCTGGCGGGCGAACTGGCGCGCCGCGGCACGGGCGTCGTGCTCGCCACCGATGCCCTCGACGCCGGCTTCCTGCTCCGGGCCGCGGCGCGCGGCTGCCGACAGACCATCGCGCGGAACCTGCGCGTCCACGAACTCTCGCGTTGCCTGCTCATCGCGGCGGGTTTCAAGGTGGGCAAGCACGCACCGATGCGCGGCGGGCGACGCCTGCGAAGGCTGAATGGTCTGTGCCGACACCGCCCTCATCTCGCGCCCGCAAAGGCGCGACAGGCAGGCGCGGAATGCTCCGATCAAGTTGGCGGCCACATGGAGTGCGTTGCCAACATGAACCAGGTCACCACCGCAACCGAGTTCAAGACCCTCATCAAGCACGAGCTCGATATCGAGCAACTGCTCAGGACCACGCTCGAGTTCGTCCTGGCCCGATCCGGGCCGACGAACGCCGCCGTGTTCCTGCCCACCACCAGCGGGGACTACTCCCTTGGCGCGTATGTCAACTATGACTGCCCCAAGGAGACCGTGGACATGCTCCTGGATCACATGGCCAACACGATCGCGCCGCGCTTCGAGCCGGCCACCACGATCGTGCAACTCACCGATGCGGACAGTCTCGAAGACTTCGCCGGGGGCGAGGCCGCGTGGCTCGGCGAGTCGGGCGTCCTGGGCTTTGCCTGCCGGCACGAGGGCGAGGTCCTTGCCATCGTCATGCTCTTCCGCGACCGCCTGTCGCCCTTCGGCCCGCTGCTGGTCGATCAACTCAGGACCATCGGCGAACTCTTCGCCTCGCAACTGGCGCGCGTGATCCACGTCCACCACCGCCACCTCCCCAAGGAGAAGTGGGGCTGCATCGGCGACCCGCCAGGTTGTGATGATGAGGACCTGGCCGCCTGAAAGGCCGCAAAGCAGCAAACTTCCAGAGCCGCCAATCGGACCCACCGCCGATTCGGATCGTCATGCACGAGTCGGAGCAGGCCCGACCCGACCAAAGCGGGACTGATCTGCTGCTCAGCAGTTTTGCTGGTTTCGACCGGCTTGGCCGGTCGCGCCCCATAAACTCCGCGCATGACCCGGCGCCCCTTGCCATTCTTTGGACCGCTCGCCGGCTGCGCCCTCACCGCCTCGATCGCCGCCTGCGCGCAGGATCAAGAGCCCGCGGCCGGGTCCGCGCCCATTTTGAGCGAAGCCCGCGCCGAGCGGCTGGCGATCCACCCCCTGACGCGGTTCGGGGCCGATGCCGCGGGCAAGCCGGTCATCGTGTGCCACTTCGAGTTGCGCGACCGCTTCGACCAGGGGGTCCGCGCGCTGGGCACCGCGCGCGTCGAACTCTTCAGGCCGGGCTCTGAGTTTGCCGACGGGTCCCAGACCCAGGACCTCATCTGGCGGACGGACCTTTCGACCCCCGAGGCCAACGCGCGCCAGTTCGACGACCTGGTCACACGCACCTATACGCTGTCCCTCGGCGGCCTGCCCGATTGGCTCTTGGCGTGGCGCGACGGCGAGGGGAGCGGCGCAGGCGCGGGCGCGGTCTCGCCGACGCTGCGCGTCACGTTTTTCACGGGCGCGGAATCGGCCGAGGGGGAACTGACGGACGTGTTCAGGCTGGCGAGGTAGCCGGCCTCAGGGCGCGGACGTGCCGGCGGCACCCGGAGACGTTGGCAAGGGCCAGTGCAGGCAGGCCCGCTCCAGCACGCTCAGCAGAACGGGGACATCATCTCGCGCAGTTGCCCACACGCGATTGAGATCGACGCCCCAGTAGACATGCACAAGCACATGCCGCATCGCGACGATCTGTCCCCAAGGCAAATCGGGGACTCTTGATCGCCCCTCGTCCGTGATGCTCGCGGCGGCCTCGCCGATCTGCTGAACCGCCTTGACGAGCCCCCGTCGGAAAAGCGAGTCCGAGTCGAGTTCCGCGCGTGTGCGATTCTTGATGAACCCCACGATATCGCGCGCCGCCTCGGGCATGTGCTCGATCCGAACCCGATCGTCGAGCAGCGTCCGCGCCGAACTACGCGGCATGGAGCGTCCTCGATTCGCGAAGGACGTCGGGGCGGAGATGACGGGAGAGATCGAACGGCGTCCGCAGATCGACTCGCCGCCCGAAAAGCGCGGACAGCTCGAGGATCATTCCCCCGAAGCCGATCATGCCCGGGGGCCAACCTTCCTCGAACTCGACCAGCACATCAACATCGCTGTCGGGGCCAAAGTCATCGCGCAACACGCTTCCGAAGAGTGAAAGGCGGCGCACCCTGTGGCGGCGGCAGAACTCCGCGAGTTGCTGTTCGGGGAAGGTGATTCCGTGCAGAGCATTGCTTGAGCCCTCGCGCTCGATGGCAGGTCCGCCCGCGCAGACTACTTTTTCCCGCTCGCCGCGCCGCCCCGGTTCTTCATCCACGGCTTTGCAC
>CAYMWG010000070.1:0-11391 GCA_964393765.1 uncultured Phycisphaeraceae bacterium | reverse complement strand
AGGAACGCCTCGCGCGCGACACTCTTGTCGTTGTGCAGCCAGTTGGCGTACATCGCCGCCATCCGCCAACTGATGTTCCCCACCGGGCGCATCTCGTTGCCCGCGGGCACGCGCCACCGCCGACCACCCGGATTGTTGGGCGTCATCCCCTGCGCGCCCCAGAACGTCGGCGGGATCAGGTGCGGCAGCGTCTCCCCGCCGGGACGGTCGTACGCCGCGTTGAAGAACTCCACGAACTGGCTGGTGTTCACCTCGAACCGGCCGATGCTGTACTCGTAGTTGACACCGCCGCGTCCGATGGCGCGGTCGTTGGGCGTGCCGTCCCCCGCCCACGGCGCATTGCCGGGGTGGGTGATCCGCACGAAGTCGATGCCGGACAAAGGATCCACGTCGGCGAGGATTTCTGTCGCGACGGCTCCGGTCAGGATCGCGGCGGCGGCGGCAAGGGTTCGCTTCATGGTTCTTCTCGGCTACCAGACAATGGATACTATGACATGACACTCAACTCGTGTCAAGTCGCCCGACACCGATCCTGTGTCGCGTGGCGACCAAGGCTCAGCACGCACGCGCCTACGCCCCGGTGCCGGGCGTGCTGCGGCGCGCCCGCGAAGCGGCGGGCCTGACCCAGCGTGAACTTGGCGGGAGGTTGAAACGGCCGCAATCCTGGGTGTACAACTGCGAGACCGGCAACAGGCGCGTCGATGTGGCCGAGTTCTGCCAGTGGTTTGAGGCGTGCGGGCAGACCCCTGCGGAGGGCGTGCGGGCCTATCTGCGGCAGCGGGGCTAGCCGAACACTGGTTGTCACCTCGAACCGGCCGATGTTGTACTCGTGGTCCACCCCGCCGCGACTGATCGCCCGATCGTCCGGCGTCCCGTCCCCCGCCCATGGCGCATTGCCGGGGTGGGTGATCCGCACAAAGTCGATGCCGCTGAGCGGGTCAACGTCCGCGAGGGCGGGTGAGGCGATTGCGAGGATGATCGCCGCGGCGTATCCAAAGAAGTATGACAACCCACCCCTTGCCCCTCCCTCGGGGAGGGGTCGAAGGGGAGCGCGTCCGATATCCGCCGCGGTCAAACTGCGCACGGTTCGCTCCTGACTCGCGCTCCTGCCGCACGAGCCTACATCCCGGTACGGAGATTGCCACAGCGTGTTGCGAGATTCGTGCGAGCCTCATCGCGCCAAACGACTCGTTGGCAATCGGATCGAAGTTCCAGACTCTACGTCCGAGAATGCGGTAAGATGTTTCTATTTTGTTTGGGTATTCGATAAAATAGCCGCAGATTCCGTCACAGGCCTCTTGTGCCCATAACCGGGGGATGGTCTAATGCAGTCTTACCCCCGAAGAGGGGACAATTTGTTCTGCCCGCGACCATGACCGTCCGGGCAAAGGGTTTGCATGTGTTCCGCAAGCCGCTGTCAGGAGGCGAGAGTCCATGGGCTTGTGTGCATGTGTTCGTCGGTTCGCGGGCCTGCTCCCGCTCGTCCTGGCATTCGCTCTCGCCGCGACCGGCAAAGCGGACCTCTTCGTGGTAAGCACCACGGCCGACAGCGGCCCCGGGACGCTTCGCGCGGCGATCGAGTTGGCTAACAGCGTGGCTGGCCCGCACACGATCGAGTTTGCCATCCCAACGACCGACCCCGGGTATGTTCCCGGCGCAACGGACTTCTGGCGGATCACGCTCGGCGCGGGCGGCGCGCTCCCCGTGGTCACATCGCAAACGACCATCGACGGGTGGTCGCAGCGCCAGCCCCCCGGTCCCGGTCTGCCCATCATCGAAGTCGATGGCGATGCCCTCGTCGCCGGGGACGGCCTGGTGCTGGGCGCGAGCACCTGCATCGTTCGCGGCCTCGCGCTGGTGCGATTCCCCGGCTCGGGCCTGGCAATTCAGGGAGCCACGATCCAGCGGTGCTGGGTCTACGCGTGCAACTTTGGCGTTGACCCCTTCGGCCTGACGGCTCGCGGCAACGGGCAGGACGGCGTTCAACTCCGCGCGGATACGTTCTTTAACCGCGTCGGCACGAACGGCGACGGTGTGGAAGACAGCGCGGAGCGGTGCATCCTCTCGGGCAACAGCGGCGCGGGAGTTCGCGCCGACGGCAGCGGCCGTGTCAACATCATCGCCGGAAACTTCATCGGCACGGACAGCACAGGCCTCGCCGCGCTTGGGAATGCCGGCGGCGGCGTGGTGATCTCCTCGGCCGAACGCACCTTCGTCGGCTCGAACACCTCACTAGACCCGTTCAACGACAGCGAGCGGAACCTGATCTCGGGGAACATCGGCACCGGCGTGCTCATCGAGGGCACGCGCATGACCGGCTCGGTCGTCGCCGCCAACTTTATCGGCACCGACATCACGGGGGCCGCAGCGCTGCCCAACACGGGCGACGGCGTCGTCGTCACCGCCAGCCCGACTGTGGGCGAACACCGCATCGGCGCTGCGCTGGGTATCGGTGCGGACCCCTCGCAGTCCAACACCATCGCCTTCAACGGCCTGTGCGGCGTGCTGGTGACCGGCGGCGTGAATACCTCCATCCTGAGCAACTCGATCTACGACAACGGCGAACTGGGCATCGACCTTGCACCCGGCGGTGTCCGCGGCATCACGCTCAACGACACACCGCTGGACATCGATACAGGTCCGAACAACCTGCAAAACTTCCCGATCGTCCTGAGCGTCAGCCCCGGCGGCGTTGTCGCCTTCGTCCTGAACTCCGAGGCGATGAAGCCCTATCGCGTCGAGTTGTTTATCAACCGGCTCCCCGACCCGAGCGAACTCGGAGAAGGGCAGGTGTTTCTCGGCGGGGTGAACGTGACCACCAACATCGCGGGCACCACCGGGCTGATGAGTTTTGTGTTTAATCCAGCGGACTATCCAGACCTGATCTGGGTGACGGCGACGGCGACCGAGATGCCCCCGAACCAGACCCGTGGGGTGATGACTGATGCGACGGTCGCCATAGGCGGTCCGACGTCGCTTCCCAGCAGCACGTCCGAGTTCTCGATCGCGGTCCCCTTCAACTTCCCGCCCACCGCCCTGCCCCAGACGGTCACCACGCCCGAAAGCACCGATGTCACCATCACGCTCGAGGGGATTGACCCGGAGATGCAGCCGCTGACGGCATCGATCTCCTCGCTCCCGGCACGGGGGATGCTGCTCCAGTTCGGGTCGCTCGACCCGATCACGAGCGTTCCGACGCTTGTGACCGATGCGCTCAACCGCGTCGTGTTCCAACCGGCCCCGGGGGAAAGCGGATCGCCCTACACGACGTTCGCATTCCGCGTGAACGACGGCATGACTACCTCCGCGCCCGCAACAGTGACGGTGAATGTTCTGTCGCTGAATGATCCGCCTGTCGCCTTCAACGACGCGTACTCCACCAACGAGGACACCGCGCTGAACGTGCCGGCGATCACGGGCATCCTGGCCAACGATGCCGACCCGGACCTGGACACGCTTACGGCCGTCCTCGTCTCGGGACCACTGAGCGCGCAATCGTTCACGCTCAACGCCGACGGATCGTTCACCTACACGCCCGTGCCGAACTTCGCGGGAGCCGACGGCTTCACCTACCAGGCCCGCGACCCCGCGGGGCTGCTCTCGAACATCGCCTCGGTGGTCATCACCGTCAACCCGGTGAACGATGCGCCGATTGCGACCGATGACGCGTACTCGACTAACGAGGACACAGCCCTGTCCATCCCGCTCCCCGGCGTCCTTGTCAACGACACGGACATCGACGGCGGCCCGCTCACGGCGGTGCTGGTCGCGGGGCCGTCCAACGCGCAATCGTTTGCGTTGAACGCCAACGGCTCGTTCACGTTCACGCCCGCCTTGAACTTCGTGGGCATGACCACGTTCACCTATCGCGCCTTCGACGGCGCTGCGCAGTCCAACACCGCCACCGTCACGATCAACGTCCTTCCCATCAACGACCCGCCGGTCGCGGTTGACGACATCTTCAACATCAACGAGGACACCACGCTCACTCCCGGCGCGCCCGGGGTGCTCGCCAACGACACGGATGTTGACGGCGGCCCGCTCTCGGCCCAACTCGTCACCGGCCCGGCCAACGCTCAGTCCTTTGTGCTGAACGCCAATGGCTCGTTCACCTACACCCCCGCGCTCAACTTCAACGGCGTTGACTCGTTCACCTACCGCGCCTTTGACGGGCTGGCCCTGTCGAACATCGCCACCGTCACGATCAACATCGCCCCGATCAACGATGCGCCCGTCGCGCTCAACGACGCCTACACCACACCCGAGGACACCACACTGACAGTCCCGGCGATCGGCGTGCTCATCAACGACTCCGATGCCGATGGCGACGCACTCGCCGCCGAACTCGTGAGCGGGCCCGCGAGCGCTGCCGCGTTCGCGCTGAGCGCTGACGGCTCCTTCACCTACACCCCCGCGCTGAACTTCAACGGGAACGACACCTTCACCTATCGCGCGTTCGACGGTCAGTCGCGGTCCAACACCGCCACGGTCACCATCACCATCGGTGCTGTGAATGATGTGCCCGTCGCGGTCGATGACGCGTACACCACCAACGAGGACACCGCTCTGACAGTGCCGGCGATTGGCGTTCTGGTCAACGACACCGATGCCGACAGCCAGCCGCTGGTTGCCGAACTCGTAAGCCCCCCCGCTAACGCCAGCGCCTTCGCCCTCGCCGCCGACGGCTCCTTCACCTACACCCCCACACCCGATTTCAATGGTGCCACTTCGTTCACATACCGCGCGTTCGACGGCACCGCTCGCTCCAACATCGCGACGGTCACGATCACCGTTGTGCCGGTCAACGATCCGCCCGTGGCCCGCTGCCGCGATGTGGTGATCGATGCGCGCACGGAATGCCCGAGCCTCTTCATCACCGTCGATCAAGTTGATAATGGGTCATCAGACCTGGAGGACGGCCTGGCAATCACCCGCGTGCTCTCGAACCTTGGGCCATTCCCCCTGGGACCCACGCAGGTGACGCTCACAGTCACCGACAGCGGCGGCCTTTCGGACTCCTGCACAGCCACCGTGACCGTGCTTGGCGAGGACTGCCAGCCCAACGGCATCCCCGACTCCTGCGAGGTCGCCGGAGGTGAAGTCGACTGCGACATGGACGTGATCCCCGATACCTGCGAGTGCTTCTGGGACAACGGCGAGCCGCCGCTGGACGGCACCGCCGCGAACGGCCTGCTCTCGCACCTGGGCGGCGGCGCACCGCTGGGTGCCAAGGCCGCGGAGGATTTCTATCTCCTGCCCGGCGAGGTCCACCGCATCAACGGATTCACCGGCTATCTGCTGACCGACTCGCACGCCCAGATCCGGCACGCGAAGATCGAGTTCTATAACGATTGCGATGGCCGCCCCGACGGCGAGCCCTTTGCCACGTTCGATGAAAGTTCCGTCGTCACCGTGACACCCAGCAGCAACGGCTTTGACCTTGTCACCTTCTTCTTTGACCTGTGCGAGGAGGGCCTCTGGCTCGAAGGCGGGCGGAGTTACTGGGTCGCCTTCTACGGCGTGACCGACAACCAGATGACCGACCTCTCGTTCTGGGCGATTGATGAGGCCTCCGGACCCAGCGCTCTCGCCGGCGTGCCCCCCGTCAAGGCCGATGGGGTCGCCACCGGCACCTGGGGCGAGTTCGACTTTGGGCCATGGGAGCCCGCGCAGGAGTGCTGCATAGGGTGCGTGAACCTCGCCTTCAAACTCCGCGGCGAATCGTGCAAGGTTCTCTGGGACAACGGGCGTCCCGACCTGGGCGCGGGCAAGGGCGGCTCACCCTCGGGCGCGAACCGCTCGCGCGTCAGCCGCACCGCCGACAACTTTGTCACCCCGACGTGCGATGATGAACTTGTGTGCCTGATTCAGGCGTGGGTCTGGACAAACTGCAGCCCGGTCAACGGCTTCATCGAGATCTATGAGAACGACTGCAAACTCCCATTCAACCCGCCCGTGTTCAGTGCAGCGCCCACGCGGGTGATCCCCACGGGCGCGACCGCGCTCATCGAGGGCGCGGTCTACCAGGGATACTGCCTCGAACTCGAGATGCCGGGCTGGACCCTGCTCGCCGGGCGCAACTACTGGCTCTCCGCCGGCGCGCATAGCACGGGAAACTTCAGCACCCGCGCCTTCTTCGCCAACGCCGCGCGCCCGTGCGACGAGTGCCCGGCACCGCGGATCACACCGGGTGCCAGGCGTGACACCTCGCCCACTCCAACGCCCTGGGCCTTTACCACGCGCGACTACGCGTTCAGGGTCGCCGTTCGCAAGACCGAGACTCTGCTCCCTGCATTGGACCCCGGGACGCCCCCCGGACCCAACTGCGTGGCCGATGCCGACGATTCGGGCGTGGTGGAGGTCACCGACATCTTTGCGTTCCTCGCGGCATGGTTCGCCGGATGTCCCTGAACGCAAGGTTCCCCTCTCCAGGGAGTTCCCTTGCGGTTTCGTGGACGATCGCCTTACCGTTCGGTACAGTTGCATCGCCTGCATCGCCGCGCCACGGGGAGTGCGATCGCTGGCGGGCAGCATTACTCGGGCAGGACCAATGCCGGGTCGGGAACGGATCGTACGGAACGCGGTGAGTTACATGACAACGGGCCATCCATCGGAACAGGGCAACCGAAACACCCTCACAGCGCTGAATCGGGCGCACCTTGAGCGACTCCCGGCGAGTCCAACAACCGTCCTCGTTGCCGAGGATGAGCATCTTGTCGCGATGCAGTTGTGCGCTCAACTGAAAGAACTGGGCCACACCGTGCTGGGCCCGGCCGTCGATGGCGACTCGGCGATGCACCTTGCGCGGGCAACCCCGCCGGACTTGGCGCTGCTGGACATTCGCATGCCCGGCAAGAACGGTCTCGTCGTCGCGACGGAACTGCTCGGCGAACTCGCCGTACCGTCGATCGTCATCTCCGCCCACGCGACGAGCGAGTATGTCGCCGCCGCGGGGGCTGCGGGTGTGTTCGGCTATCTCGTCAAGCCGGTGATGATCGAACAACTCCGCGTGACGCTGGATGTGTCATGGAGACGTTTCTGCGATTACGCGACCAGCGCGTTCGAGGCCGCGGACCTTCGTCGCCGGCTCGAGGAGCGCCGCTTTGTCGAGCAGGCCAAGTGGACGCTGGTAGAGAAGCGCCGTATCGGCGAGCCCGAGTCGATGAAACTTCTGCAGGAGTGCGCACGCTCGACCCGGCAGCCGCTTGTGACGGTCGCCAAGTTCGTCATTAACTCCGGGCAACTGCCCTGAGCGAGGCCCGGTTGCTACCCTCGCCGCAAGCCGCGACAGCGCGCTGCGAGCACGCAGGATGAGCACGCCCAAACGACGACCCCTTGGATCAGCCGGCGCGGCGGCCATCGAGCGGGAGGTCCGTGGGAACGTGCTTGCCCGCTCATTCGGCGCGGCGACAGTTGCACAGTTGAATCTGCCCGAACACTTTCTCCGGCGTTGTGCGGACCGCGCGATCATCTCCTCTTTCAATGAACGCCACCGCCTGGTGGTAGGTGATGCAGCAGCGCGGCCCATTCCGCAGCCGCTCGGGGCCGATGGCGCATCTCCGGTGGATTCTGTCCAACTCATAGATGGCGCCTCCATCCGCGAGCCGCGTTGGGCAAGCCTTCCCGACGAAACTCCGGCGGTTGGGCGCGGATTCAAGTTCCCGCCATCGGGCGCGGCCGCTGCTGCGGACCTCGGCCTGCCGGGCGAGGGCTCGCCGTATGAAGTACGGCGTGCAGCGACGATCGTTGCACGGACGCTCGCGCGTGATGGCCTGGGACCTGTTGCGATCGAGGCCGCGATCGTGCTCAGGCCGCTTCAAGTCGTCGCCGATCCGGCGCGCCTGGAGTCACTCTTGGCCGCGGCGGGGATTCCCGTGGACTTGCTGGCCATGCTTGAGTTGTCGGGTCCGGGCGGATTCGCCCGCGCTGGGTGCGTTGCGTGGCTCGCCTCGCAGACTCATGTCAAGGGCGGCGAAAACCTGGCGGCCTCGCGTGCGTCGATCCGGCGGGCGCAGTTGGCGTTTGAGCCGTCCCTCCCCGGCTTCCGCGCAACCGACGATGCCGGGGCGGCGGCCGCTCACGCCCCGCTTCTCGCCCGTCTCCAACTCACGCGCGGGGACGACTGGTTCGGCATCGGCGACGGTGGAGCCGTCGATATCGCGCGGCAGGTCGCGGCCTCGCTTCCGGGTGTGCCCCTCCTGATTTCCGCCCGTCAGGATCATGCGCCGGTGATCGCCCAACTTGCACGCGGATGGTCCAGCGAGCGGGGCGACGGCGAGAACGCGTCGATCACGATCATGAGCGAGGCGGTCACGGTCTCGCAATGGGCGCAGGACAATGCGCGTGCGGGAAGCCTTCTCGCCGATGGGCACGCGGCCTCCGCTGCGCTGCTGCCCCGCTACTCGTCACGAGGGTCGGAACTCTCGGCCTTTGTGCCTGGCGACTCGGCCATCGGCGACTCGCTGGAGATCGCAGGCATCCGCACCGCCCGCTCTCCGCTGCACTTCCAAGGCGGGAACACCATCCTGGTCCACGACGCAGTGGCGGCGCGACGGGTCCTGCTCGTGGGCGAAGCGGAGGTGTATCGCAATGTCGCCCTCGGCCTGAGCAGCGCTCAGTCGCTGGACTGCCTGCGCATCGAACTGGGGGCGGACCAGGCCGTGATGCTCCCCTCGCCCTCCTACCACATCGATTACGAAGTGCTCTGCCTGAGCGCTCCCGGCTCGGGGCGCATCACGGTGTTCGTCGCGGATCAGGAAGCGGGCGAGCGATGCATCGTTGCGGCCGGGCTCGCGGCATTGCAACGAGCAAACGTGTTCGACAGCGTGACTGCAAATCGCCTGCACGAAGGCCTGCACGCCGGCACCCCCGAAGCGGTCAACCAACTGCGTGTGCTGCTGCGCCTCCAGGACGGTGCGGCGAATGGCTTCCCGTTCATGCTGGCAAGCCACTTTTCCACCGGCAGTCCGGGCGAGTCGGCGATCGGGAACTTTCTGACCTTCCTGGACGCGCTCGACTCACTTTCGGCCCGGGTGTCCATCGACCAGGACTTGGAAGGATCGGCGCACGAGGTGGCGATGCACGCCGCTCGGTGCAGGCTCAACTCCGATCGGGCGGCGATGGCCACTGAACTTGCCGAACTGGGGTGGGGCGTCGTCCAGATCCCCTGCTACAACGCCGCGGCCCGAAGTGTGTGCCCGCTAAACGCAGTTCGAGTCGGGAACACGCTGCTTTTGCCACAGGTGAGGGGCCTGTTCTCGGAACTGGATGCGCGAGCCAATGCAGTAATCTGGACAAGCGTGCCCGGGCTGATTGTGGAGGGGATGACGACCGCGGAGAGCCAGCGACGCAATGGATCATTGAGGTGTGCGTTGTCAATATTTAGTTAGGGTATGATTCCCCTTGCCATGAGGATCGGCACGAAGAACTGACAAGAAACCGAGTTGAACATGTAGCAGTGCGGACATCCATCCTGTATTCTGAAACAGTCCTCCGCCCGGTTGCATCCGGTAGGGGTGGTTTGTCGTATAATGTGCCGCCCCGAGCCGACAGTTCTTGCCGGCGATGGTCCGTCTCAGGAGATTACTGGTTCGATGGGCAAACTCGGCCCGCCTCGTTCAGCCATACCGGTCTTCTGATCGGCTCCAAGACCGGCCGAGATCCATGGTTCATCTCTAATCACACGACCCGTTTCACGGGCGCGTGAAGCGTTGTGCGATTTGTGAACGGGTCCGAAGGCAAAGTTCAGAAGAGGGTAAAAATGAAAGAGAATGTGAAATCCATCGGGTTGCTCACTGCCGTGGCGGCGTTGGCCCTGGCCGCCGGGGTGGCCAGCGGTCAGTGTCAGATTACCACAGGCCCGGACGTCATCGTCGGGGACCTCACCGGGCCGAGCAACTACACGTTCGCGAGCGGTCTGGAATCCACCTCGCTTGGCACGGTTTCGTGTAACATCGGCAACGCCCAGTTGCTCTGGATTGCCAACGACAATCGCCACCCGGTCATTGGCGGCAACCTGTACAAGTACACCGCGGCGACCGGCCCGGGCACCTATGGCAAGTTTGAGCAGATCGCGCAGAGTTGGCTGAAGCACGGGTTTTACGCGCTGTCACAGACCTTGTGCTGCCCGAGTTGCGCCGGCACGAACGGCTCTACCTTGGGCATCGGTTGCTCGGACCCATACACCTCCGCGCGTAACGGCTCCGAGGGCGGGCTTGGGCCCCGCCGCCAGGTGAACGCTTCCACCGGCGTCTTCACTTACCCCCCGGCCAACCCCACGTTCGCGACCAACCAGCGCCGGCTCTCTCCGCTTCCCATCGACCTGACGGCGAGTTCCACCACCGTCAAGTACTTTGGTGAGTCACAGTATGTGACTCCGGATGACGCCTCTTCGGGCAACAAGTTCAACAACTCCTCCGTGCGCGAGATGACCGTGACGGGTTCGGGAACCGCCTGGGCGTTCGGGCTCACCGGCGTGACGGTTCGTCGGACAGCGGCGATCGAGCGTTGGGCCTTCCACGACCCGGCGGTGCTGCTCGAAACTGTGATCGTGCCGAATGCGCTGCCCATCGCGACCGATCCCTATAAGGGCGAGGGCAAGTACATCGTCGGATCGCGCGCAACCGACCTCGGCGGCGGAATCTGGCACTACGAGTACGCGATCTTCAATCAGAACTCGCACCGCTCGGGCGGCTCTTTCGACGTTCCGGTGCCCGCGGGCGTCGTTGTCACGAATGTCGGCTTCCACGATGTGGCGTATCTCGCTGGCGATGGCGAGGGCAACGTTGCGTACAGCGGCACCGACTGGGCCAGCGACACCTCCGGCAACAAAGTCGGCTGGGCAACTGAGGCCCAGTCCGTGAACACCAACGCCAACGCCCTCCGCTGGGGTACCACCTACAACTTCCGCTTTGACGCCAACAC
This sequence comes from uncultured Phycisphaeraceae bacterium, assembly GCA_964393765.1. Taxonomy (GTDB): domain Bacteria; phylum Planctomycetota; class Phycisphaerae; order Phycisphaerales; family UBA1924; genus JAHBXL01. The sequence goes on along the minus strand of CAYMWG010000070.1, from coordinate 468 downwards.
CCCGCCCGTGACCAACGGCCAGGCAACCGTTGGCCTTTGGCGTGCGCCGGCGGCGAATGAGCCCGCGAACTTCACCGCTCGCGTCATGTCTCCCTCCGCACCGGTCGGCACGCCCTGCGATGTGGACTGGAACGGGGATGACGCTGTCGACGTGCCTGACATCTTCGCCTTCCTCTCCGACTGGTTCGGGGATGTTCCGGCCGCCCAGAACTTCGGTGGCCAGACCGGCGTGCCGGCAATCTTCGCGTACCTGAGCGAATGGTTCGCCCACGGCGTCGGCCCCTGCTGATCGCCGCCCTTCTCGCCCGTTTCACAACGCAAAGCCCCCGACCTCCACGGTCGGGGGTTTTTTTTTCGGCCGTTCTGCTCTTCCTGCCTGCGACACACGCATACCGATCGCCGTTCAATCCCGTGGCTCGGCGCGGTCGCCTGCTTCAAGCACCGACCGCTCACTTCAAACGGTCGGTG
>CAYMWG010000069.1:0-11516 GCA_964393765.1 uncultured Phycisphaeraceae bacterium | reverse complement strand
CCGCGCGCATCCGCTGGGATTCCGCAACGCCCGCCATGAGCGACGGCGCGCCAGGCGCACTCGTTGCCGCCATCACCATCGACGGCATCGCCGGGACCGAGGGGCCCGCGGCCAAGCCGTCGAGCATCACCGCCACCATCCGCTCGATCGCCGATAGCCTGGGCAACCCGACGCCCGATGCCGCGGTGGTGAGTGCCGAGGCAGACCTTGCCGCGTTTCCGAGCATCCTCCTTGACCAACTAGCCGGGCAGGACGGCCTGCTCGCCGAGGCGCTCGGGCCAACAGTTTCGGCCTCCGCGACGCTTCGGAACGTGTCGATGGCCGAGGGGCCACAAGGAGCCGGCGGACCGGAGGGGCGCATCGAGGCAAACCTGACCAGCCCGCGCGCCACGGCCCGGATCGAGGGCGATATCCGCGCCGGCCAGTTCGTCCAGAGCGGCGAGAGCCAGGCCCGGCTCTTGGTGATTCGCCCGGAACTTGTGGGTGAGTTGGCCGGAAGCCTCCCGCTGATCGCCAGCCTCGAGAAGACCTCCGCTGATGATCCCGCTTTGCTCCAGGCGACGGGCCTGAGCATCCCCCTCGACAAGGACCTGTCCAAACTCAGCGGCGTCATCAGCATCGACCCCGGCGTGGCCCGCTTCACCACGCAGTCGATCTTCGGCGGCCTGCTGAAGTTCGCCGGCGCGCGAGACTCCGGCTCGGTCGGCCGCCGGATCGAGCCGTTTGTCGTCCGCATCGTCAACGGTGTCGCCACCTACGACCGATTCCGCCTGCCCCTGGGCGAGTTCGCCATCGAGACCCGCGGCCAGATCAATCTTGTCACCAAACAGGTCAACCTCGTCGCGTACGTCCCGTTCTTCGCCCTCACCGATGAGGGGCTTGGGCCGATCAAACTCGGCCTCGGCGGGCTCGACGTCCTCGACCGCAACACGCTCGTGCCCATCACGATCAAGGGCGGCATGGGCAGCCCGTCGGCGATGGTCGATGTGCCGCTGTTCCTGAAGGAGACGGGCGACAACCTGCTCAGTTCGCCGGGCAAGATTCTCGAGGGCCTCGGCGACCTGCTTGGGGGTGGCAAGAAAGAAGACAAGAAACCGGAGTAGAGGCTCGGGCGCAAGCCCGGGCGTCCCGCCTTCCGGATCGCTTACGCTCTGCGTTATGCCCCCCGGCCCCGTGCCCCTTCCCTCCCTCTCCATCGCCATCGTCTGCATGGACAACGAGCTCACTATCGCGCGCATCCGGCGTCCGCGCGTGACTTCGCGAAAAGCCCCGGAGTTATCCCCACAGTCTCCACACCGCACGGACATGCTTGACAAGGGGGGGGGGTAGGCTGAGCCTTGGGACCGGGGTAACCTCTTTGGAAGCAACGCATGAACAGTCGATGGTGCCTGGGCGTGGCGGTGGCGGGCTGGATGGCCTTGGGCGCAGCCGCGCAGCCCACAAATCATGTCGCGTGGTCGAAGATCGACACGGCCCCGTGGATTCTCAACCCCGTGTACACCGAAGCGGGCGGGGGCACCCAGCCGACGATCCATAGTTTCCTGGCGCTCGCCGATCCGGGGTCCGTCACGGGCAACAACCTGGTGGCGGTCTGGTACATCAAGGGCAGCGCGGGGTGGACCACCAAGTCCTGGATGACCACCGATCCGTGGAAGGCGATCAACTCGGTCAAGGCCGAGTTGGGCATCCCGGACGCTGAGGACGAACGATGGGGCTTCCCGGGAGATGGTTCAGCGAGCGGTTCGTCAGCGCCCGCCGACTACACCTCGGGCGTGCTCGCGACCGACCCGGTGGCCGCGTTGATCCTGGGCTCGCCCGATCGGGACGCGATCGTTCAGTTGCTCGCGACCGTGGGTTACACCGTGGCCAATGTTCCCGTGGAAAAGGGCGGAGATTGCCCGGTTGGCGACAAACTGGACAACTATGCCACTCGCGTCGCGAGCATGCTCGGCAATGATCGTGATTCGTCGACGACCTTTGTTCTTGGTTCGGATCCTGCGAGTTGCTTCCCGGTTGCCGGGGGACCGCCGATCACTCCGCGGCCGCCCAAGCCGACTAGCTGGCCATACTGGAATCCGCCCGGCATAATGCCAGAGGGTGGTTCACCTCCGGGTCCGGGCTGGGTCAACGGCGGTTGGGGTGCGTATTCCTGCCGTTCTGTGCCGCTATCTGGAGGCGGCGTGAACTGCATTTGCAGCCGCGAGCGGCAGTGGGGACGATGGGAACTCAGGCCATGTTTGATGGGCGTCTGTCAGACTTGGACCGAGGTGACCGAGACCGAAGTCTGCACGAACATTGTCACGGGTCCGTGCCCTGCGCCGCCGGCGGGTTACGCGTGCGGAGCGACCACGCCCTACTGACACGCGCATGACCGACGCCCCCGCGACGAGTTGGCGATCTTCCGTTCTCGCGCTGGTCGCTCACGCGGCCGTCGTCGCTGGCGCGATGTTCTTCGGTTACGCAACGGGAATCGCGTTGGTGCTCTTTCGCTTTGTGCGGGTGGAGAACCTCCACAGAGCGATTCTCGACGGGTTCTCCGGCGCAGACCAACGGGACCCGCTCCGGCTTGCTCTCGAACCCTATCGCAATGGTTTTCGAGTAGATCGCTTCCCACCGTATGTAGTTCTGGATGAGGGGAGTTGGCTGAGCCTCGCGGTCACGCTCTCTGCCGTGTCGGCTGTGGCCCTGGCCGTGGTTCGCCGTGCGCCACTGAGGCTGGCCCCGGGCCGCTTGACAGATTCCCCGGCTGACGCGCGTGCAGAGGTCGTGGCATTCTGGCGCAGTTCTCTGAGGCATGCGTCGTCGGGCGTTCCCTCCGGCTGGGTACTCAGCACCTCGCTGCTCATCGGCCTTATCGGGGCTGTTCTCACGGAGGTCTACTCGATCGCGCGTCTGGAGATCGGGTACTGCGGCGGCACACTCGCGCTCTCTCGCCCCTCGCGCCCTGTTCTTGGCCCCGCCGCGATGGAGGACGCCGTGTGGTTGTTGGCATGGGCTGTTGCCCTTCCAGCCTTCGCGGCCTTGCTCGGCGCACGGCGGCTACTTCGTCAAGATCCCTCGTTCGTTGCCCGCTGGTGCTTGCACTGCGGGTATCCGCGCCCAAGTGCAGGGTCGGAATCGCCACTCGCCGCCGGAGAGGTCGGTGTTGGTTTGGGGCCATGCTCTGAATGCGGCACCGTCGCGAACCTGAGTCCATCATTTTGCAGAGCAAACAGCCTGTTTGCTGGCTTGGGAATTATCACTCTGTTCGCGGTCGTGCTGCTCGCCCACACCTATGTGACTCATGTTCCGCGCGCCGTTCGGTGGGCGATGAACGCTTCGGTGACCGAGTTCGACGCCGCCACAATCCGATCGGGCCCTGCTTACCTGGTCGATCGGCCCGATGGCCGAATCTGGCTTCGCGTCGAGAGCGGGCAACTTGGTCAGGGGGTCGAACTTGTTCTGACTTCGGCGAGCGATGAAGGCACGCCGCGAACAGTTCAACGGGTGACGCTCAAGGAAGGCACACGAGCAACAGCGACGATCAGACATCGACAGGGCGGGACGATAAACATCTCCGCAGACTGGCAGGAGGCGATAGGAATCGCGCACGTCTACTTTGCGCCGAGCGGGGCCACTTCAATCCGTGCCATCGATTCGACAGAGTTTCCCCAATCGGAGTAGCGCAGAGTCCCGGGATCACTTACTCTTTGGTTCATGCCCTCTCCCAAGGTCATCGGCGTGCCCGTTCTGAAGATGGTTCCGAGCGCCCGGTGCCGGCGGGGACTGTGGTGTTCATTCGTCGCATCCGGTATGTGGCGATTTTTCGTCGCCACGCTCACCGGAGCCTTATGCACGCTCCTGTTTTCTGCTATGGGCTGGCGCGCCTATCACGAACAAGTGGTCACCGGCAACGCGTCCCAGATTTCGATCGCCGTCTATCTGAAGAGGGCGGAAAATGTGCAGGGCCGCCTGACGGTGCCGGTAGTAGCAAAACTATGGGCTTGGTACACTGTTCGTATGCGCACGTTCGATTGGTGCTGTGCGCTGCGGGAGGATTATCACGAGGGTTGGGGGCCGACCGCCCCGCTGACCCCTGCAATGAGTGCCGTATGGTTGGCACCGCTGCTCGCGATGGAAGAGGCGGAGCCCCCACCGTGGAGCGGTTTGAATGCTCGCGGCGTCATGTCGCGCGCGGATGCCGCGAACATCCAGGCGTTCTCGGTCGGCTGGCCGTTCCGGTCGTGGCGCGCAGTGGGCTACCAAACTCCGATTTCCGATCGGGTCGGTGTAGTCCGAGCGGTTGAGGGCACAGACCTGCAGTCAGTGAGGTTGGAATCCATCAGCGATTCGGCTTTCGCGTGGAACTTTCCCGGTCGCATCATCCCAACCCACCCGTTGTGGCCGGGGCTGATCGGCAATGTTGTGTTCTTCGGCCTCATCGCATGGGCAGTGCTGCTGATGCCGATCGGGCTGCGGGCGGGGCGCGCGAGGCGTGCCATCCGCCTCGGCCGATGCACGCATTGCCGATACACCTTCGGGACCCAGGCGGCCATCTGCCCCGAGTGCGGGCGGCCGCGCGCGAGGAACATCGGCGAGCATCTTGCCGTCGTGTACCGCAATCGGCGATCGCCGTAGTTCATCATAAGGACGGCACGGAGCGACCACCGCCGGCTCCCGAGATCGTGCGCGGTTTCCGCGCCGCCTGTTCGGCCGTTCGCCCGCGCTCACGGCGCTGATCGCTTACGCTTTCCACCATGCCCCTCGGCCCCGTCCCCCTTCCCACACTCTCCATAGCCATCGTCTGCAAGGACAACGGCGCGACGATCGCGCGGACGCTCGAGTCGGTGCGCGGATTGGTGGCCGAGACGCGCGGCGAAGTCGTCGCCGTGGATTCCGGCTCGACCGATGGCACCCTCGCGATCCTGGAATCGCACAGCGCCCGCGTCATCCGTTCCCCTTGGCTCGGCCATGTGCGGACCAAGCAACTCGCCCTCGAAGCATGTACCGGCGACTGGGTGCTCTCGCTGGATTCCGATGAGTCCCCCGAGCCCGACCTGATCGCCTCCATCCGCGATGCGCTCGCGCGCAACGAACCTGCCGGCACCGGATACGAACTCAACCGCAAGGTCTACTACCGCTCCCGCCCCCTCAACCACGCCTGGCAGCCCGAGTGGCGTTTGCGCCTGGTCCGGCGCGCCATGGCCGCCTGGTCCGGGCACGACCCGCACGATGTGCTTGCCCCGCTCGACCCCACAGCGAAAGTCGGCCGCCTCCGCGGCACGCTCCGGCACGACTCCATCACCACCTTCGCCGACTTCCTCGCCAAGCAGGCCGTCCACAGCCGCACGATGGCCCAAAGCCTGCACGCCGCGGGCGTTCGCGGCAGTTACGCCCGGCTGCTCCTCTCGCCCCCCGCCGCGGTGTTCAAGCAACTCATCCTCAAGCGGGCATTCCTGGATGGCTGGCCCGGATGGCTGGCCGCGGCCAGCACAGGGGCAGCATCGCTGATGAAGCACGCAATGCTCATCGAGCAGGAACGCGGAGCGAACGCCACAGATTAACTCGCGGTTCGCACCCCGTTCGCTTGCACTCCCCGCCAAACCCAAGGTATTCTGATACCAGAGAGATACAGCGCGCCGGAAACGCGCTGTGGCAACAGGAGGAGAGACCCCGATGACCCATTGCCGTCTAGCCGTGCGCCCGTGTTCCGCGAGCGTGTTGTTGCTGATCGCAGGCGCGAGCCTTGGCCTGTCGGCCACATCCGCGCTCGGGCAGCGCCTCATCACCAACGATGGCGGCTGGGTTGCGCCCGGCATGGAGTTCGGCTCGACGACCGACAGCGGCGACAGCGACTGGGGCCAGAACCGCAACTTCACCGGCGGCGCGGCGGTTCTCCGCACCAGCGGCTTTGCGAACGAAGACCGGGACGCCGCGAACACGCCCGACTTTGTCCGCAATCGACTCGGCACCTACACGCGCACGTTCGAACTCTCCGCCGCCGCGGGCTTCAACGGCGACATCGTGGTGCCCATGCTCATCGACGGCACAATCCAGTTCGCGGGCGTCGGCAACATCTCGAACCTCGCGGGCTTCAGTTGGCAGGTCGGCCTCTATCGAGAGGCCACGGCGGGCGCGGGCGACTGGGTGTTCCAAGGCTCCGAGGCGATGGTCCCCGGCCCCTGGGCCGCCGCTGGCGGCAACGTGAACCTCTCGCGCACCAACGTTGCGAGGTTCGCGAACAACCCGGGCGGTGCCCGGCAGTACCAACTCCGCGCCGACTGGTCGTTTGACGCCAGCGCCCAGGGAGCGATCCCCGGCGTGCCGGGCACGGGCGGGCTCAACAGCCGCGTCGACTTTGACTTCCGCACCGCGGCCAGCGATCGCGGCGTGGTCGCCTCGCTCTCCGCCGAGCCGACGGCCTACAACGGCAACACGCGCGAGGCGCTGAGCGTGACCGTCGCGCGCGCGGACTTCAACGATGTCAAGGGACGCAACGCGCGCGTCGGCATCGTCGAGGTCGCCGATGTCGCCACCAACCATGTCGACCTGCCCGCCGCCCGCCTCACAATCCTCAACGGCCCGGGCGTAAATCGCTACGACAACGACGAGCACGCGACATCCGTCGCCAGCATCATCGGCGGGGCCAACGCCAACTCCGGGCGCGCCGGCATGGCCCCCGAGTCGGTGATGACCGCGGCCTCGATCATCGACCACGGCGGCTCCCTCAACGCCGCCAACGCCATCATCACCGCCTGGGGAGCGGGGATGCCCGGCGTCATCAACTATTCCGCCTCCTCACCCGGCACGACGCATCTGCAACTCGACACGCTCCTCGCGGCCAACGACAACGTGACGTGGGTCTCGGCCGGCGGCAACTTCGCCCTGGGCGGCGCGGGGGCGGGCGCCATCGGCACCGTGCCGCGCCCGAACGCGGCGTACAACAACATCGCCGTCGGCGCGCTCGAGTCCAACTTCACCACGCCCACGGATTTCTCCAGCACCACCGGCTCGGGCAACTTCCCCAACAAGCCCGATGTCATGGCCCCCGGCGAGTATGTGCTGACCGCTTCGGTGCGAGACATCGACAACGGCGGCACCCGCAACGACTACGCGCGCTCGTTCATGGGCGCAACCTGGGGCCGGGCGCTCGACGCCAGCGCCATCGCACCCGACACGGGCCGGATCGCCGGCACCTCCTTCTCCGCGCCGCACGTCACCGGCATGGTCGCCCTCCTGCACGAGTACTCCGACATCCGCGGGTTTGACGCAACGTCCAAGGACCACCGCGTGATGAAGGCCCTTGTCGTCGGCGGAGCCAAGACCGCCGGCCTGCGGGATCGCGCGGGGAACGCTTGGAACCAGGGCCTCACCGCCGGCACCAGCCCCAACACCCCCGGCGCCAACCACCTCGTCGTCACCCGCTCCTACGACCCCAACCTCGGCGGCGGCTTGGCCAGCGCGACAGGCTCCCTGCACATGTACCGCGGCGGGGAGGCCCGCATCGCCGACAACAACACCGATCACAACCTCAAGATCGATCTGCGCGACGGATCGACCACCCAACTCCGCTCCTTCTGGGACCTCGAAACCGTCTCCGGCATGGACGACCAGTCCGAGGGCACGGTTGATTACTTCCTCGGCGGCACGCTCGTGGTGATCAACGACATCCCGCAGTATGTCACGCCCCCGACATTCAGCCTCCGCGCGGCCCTCACATGGGACCGCGAGGTGAGCGCGGGTCTCTACGACCCGCTCGCCAACCTCGAACTCGAGATGTGGATCGACGGGTACAACGAGGGGAACCTGCCGGGCTTTGACCCGTTCAACGCCGATGACGACATCCGCGTGGCCCGCACCTCCAACGCGAATGAGAACGTCAAACTGATGGACCTTTCGTTCACCTTCTCGCTCTCGCTGAACGACCCCGTTCTTCCGAATGGTTACAGCCCCAACTTCTATCTCCAGGTGCGCAACTTCGCGGACATCGACGTCACCTACGGCCTCGCGGTCTCGCTCATCCCCGTTCCCGCCCCGGGCGCGCTGGGCCTGCTGACCGCGGCGGGCGTGTTGTGCATGGGCCGCCGAAGGCGGTAAGCGCTTGAACTCGTGACCAACCCCCCAACGGGCTCGGGCCTTCCCGGGTCCGTTGTGTTTTTGCCCGGCACGAGGTATGGTTGAACATGGCGTCGCGCTGTCGGGTCGGCCGATAGAGCAGGCGATCGGAGCAGGAATTGCGAAATCAAATCGGTTCGGCGTATGTTGCCGCCGCCGCGGCCTTGGTGTTCGCCCGGGTTGCCGCGCCGCTCGCCTCGGCCCAGGCTCCGCCCGACTATGGCTTCTCGTGGAACACCATCACGCACCCGGGCAACCCGGCGTTCCCCGGCGACCCGGACCCGCCGCCGGACAGGCCCCAGCACTTGGCGATCGGCCGCGGCTCGGTGAACTACGAGTACCGGATGGCCAACACCGAACTCTCGATCGCCGACTGGACGGAGTTTGTCAACACGTTCGCCGTTCAGGGAGATTTCCCGACGGAGTTGTTCGGCTCGGTCGCGTTCACGCGCAGCACGCCGTTGAACATCGTGACCGATGGCGGCTACAACGGGCCGGGGCGGCGCTACCGCTACGACGCGTGGAGGGCGGACAACCCGCTCTTCGGCGGCATCCGCTGGCGGGACGCCGCGCTTTACTGCAACTGGCTGAACAACGGCAAGTCCAGCGACCCGGCCTCGCTGTGGGGCGGGGCGTACGACACCAGCACCTGGGACTCCGACGGCCCGCCCTACACCGATGCGCTCACGCACGAGCCGGGCGCGCAGTTCTGGATCCCGACGCAGGATGAGTGGATGAAGGCGGCGTTCTGGGACCCGCAGAACCCGACCTTGGGCGGCTGGTGGCGTTACCTCAACGCTTCGGACGAGCCGCCGATCACTGGGATGCCGGGCGAGCCGGGGGCGACGACCAGCGCGGGCCTGACCACCGCGCCGAACTTCAATCCCCAGGACATCCCGCTCGGCGCGTACCCCTTGGCGCTCTCGCCCTGAGGCTTGCTCGACACCGCGAGCGGAAATCGGGAGTGGCTGGAAGAAGACTTGTACGGCGAACACTACTCGCGCGGTGCGCACGGCACCGGAGTTGGGTGGGGACTCGACCAGTCGCATGTCTCCGCAATAGGGGGGGGCGATCCAACGGGACGATTCTACAGTTTTCGGCTCGCTTCCGCGGTCCCCGCTCCCGGCACAAGCGCTCTATTTTTGATACTCTGGCTCTTGGGGGGAAACTCTCGCCGGAGGATCCAATTATGACGTCACGATTCGGGCTTGAAGTCTTGCTGTCCTGCGCGATGGCAAGCCCAGTGTTTGCTGCTCTGCCTCGTCTGGTCGTTCAGGAACGCGACTCTTCGGGAACGCTGATTGCCACGACCTACGACGATACTCCCGCGACAATCGAGTCGGCGATCAACCTTCTTGACGCCACAGCGCGGGTCAACATCTTCATGGAGTACGCCAGTCCGTCGGACACTGCGGTGCCCGTTGGCTTCATGGACTTCAATCCGGGTAGCAGTCCGCAAGGTCAGATCAGTTTCGTTGTCGGTGAGGGCGCTTTCGACGCCAGCGATACAGAGGTGTCATTGGGAAATGCCATGCGATGCTCGACATGGCGGGGCTTCACCGCACCGACCGGTGTCGATTGCCGCCTGTATGGACGCCTCAACGGCGACCTCATTGGCAGCGGCACCTCGGGGTTCACCAACGACACATTTCTGAACGTTGACACGCTCAGCTTTCTTGTAATTGACGGCCAGCTCAATGCGCGCGTCAATATCTCTGCGCCCGCGTCGACGTTCTTCGCCGTCCATGCGGGATCAGTGGGACAACACGGGCGCATCGAGCTTCAGTCTGGGACCATCAATCGAGTTCGCGTTGTGGGCGATGTAAATCAGCCGTCGGCATCGGGCGTCGCCTCAATCTCGGCAGGTGCGGGCAACATCAACCTCGTCGATGTTGGCGGCTCGCTCCGCGGCGATGTGATTTGCCGCGGCACAGCCGGCAGTTCGACGCAGGGCCGGATCGCCCAGATCATTGTCGGCGACCACATCGGGCGAACGTTCACAAGCAACTCCGCCGGCGACCCCGAGAGCGCGACCGCCTTTCCCTACCTCAACCCCGGTGTCCTGAACGGCGCTGTGCTGTGCATAGAGGCGACCAACGGCATCAATCTTGTCGAAGCCGACACGATGACGTGTCTCATCGAGAGCGACCGGCAGCCGAGCGGACCCGATGCGACAGGCAAACTTGAATCCGTCGTGACGCGCACCGGCTCTTTCAAGGGGCTGCTCCAGGTCCAGGGCCTCCAGGACAACGACTCTGGCACGGGGGGAGCATCCGTGGACATCGCCGGAGACTTCCGCGGCAGGGTCCGCATGGACCCACCGAGCGAAGAGGATGGCGCGTTCATCGGCCTGTTCAAAGTCCGAAGCAGCCTGCTACCGCTGACACTGACGGACAGCATGAGCAACACCGCTGTGCAGAAGGCTTTCGTGCTGTAAGCGAACGCTCTCCAAGGCCAAGTGATCGTCAACGCAAATGACTCGAGCGTGGCATGGTCCGCGGACGTGGAGGTTGGCAGCACCACGCTCTCCCAAACCGATGGGGTGTATTCCACGCCCTCTGCGGTCCTTGGCGGCGGCGCGGTCGGGCTCGCACCATTCGCGTTCTACCCGACGGACTGCGCGCCAGTGCATGAGGACTTTGACGATGCACCGCACTATACCGATTTCCTCGATGAGTAAGCGGTGCCGATCATCATCCGGTGGTACGGTCCCGTCAAACTCCCGACCGGGTATGGTCTGGCCTCGATGCTCAAAGTCGAGTGCCGAAACCCGCACGAGGGTGGTGAGTGCCAGTGGATCGACCAGACGGTGGTATTCAGCCTTGTTCTGCATCCTTTCGGCGACGATCGGGCGATCGGACTTGCCGGGCCGGGCGTCCCGAAAGATGGGTTGTACCGCCTCCGCTGGATCGAGCCCGATGAGGCAAGGCTCTTGTGCGCGGAGGTTGAGGGCGAGCCACCTGTCGGGCTCTTCCCGGCTGACGGCTGCTCCACCTCGGGCGGGGCATATCTGTTCCGCATCGAGGCAGACTGCAACAACAACGGAAACGCTGACTTTGCGGACATTGCCACAGACGGCTCGATCGACGATGACCCTCTCAACGGCATCATCGACATCTGCCAGTCCGACTCCTGCCCCTGCGATTGGGACGGCAGCAGTCATGTGAACGTGCCCGACATCTTCGCATTCCTGAGCGACTGGTTTGCGGAAGTCCCGGCTGCGCGCTGCTTCGGAGGCACCTGCGGCGTGCCCGACATCTTCGCGTTCCTCTCCTGCTGGTTCGCTGCCAACCCGCTCGATCCGTGCTGAACAAGGCTCGGACCCCGGACGAAATGTGTTGATTGAGAACATCGGCGGCACGAACGTCCTGCGGGTTGGTTGCCCGCCCGATATCATCGCCCCGTGAGCGATTCTCCACCGC
>CAYMWG010000068.1:0-11760 GCA_964393765.1 uncultured Phycisphaeraceae bacterium | reverse complement strand
TTGCCTTTCATTTTGCCTTTCATTTTGCCTTTCATTTTGCCCGGCCATGGCGGCCTGGGTAATCATCTTCGGAGCGTGGAATGAACATTCGGATGCGGTCGGTCGTCGTCGCGGGCCTTGGCCTCGCGGCGTTGCTGTACACGGCGAACCCCTCGGCAGCGCAGGGCACGCTCCGGCGGCCGGTGCGGCAGGCCGCGGCGGCGGAACTGGACCTGCCGTTTGCTCGCTGCACCGTTCAGGATTTGGGGGCACAAGCGAGTCTGGATGGGTTGATCCGGGTTCCGGTCGTGCTGCCGACAGGTCCGGCGACGCTCGAACTCTTCCCCCACAGCGTGCGTGCGGAGGGGTATCAGGTGATGGAGCGGACAGCGGAAGGCCTCATCGCCGCCCCCCTGCCTGCGCCGAAGACGTATCGCGGCCGACTGGTCGAAGACCACGCCGTCCAGGTTGTTGCGTCGGTCATTGACGGGCAGGTGACGGCGAACATCTATCCGCCGGGCGATACGGACCCGTGGTGCATCCAGCCTCGCGATCAGTTCGACGGGCACGAGAACGCGCCCGGAACGAGCCATGTGGTGTATCGCGCATCGGATGCGATCCGCCCGCCGATGATGTGCGGGAACGATGAGCGTCTGTGCCTCGCGGGCTGCGCCGACCACGGCACCCCCCCCGCGCCCCGCGGCCCGGGGTCCGCCTGCCAACGCATCGCCGAGATTCTTTTCGAGACCGATTACGAGTTCTTCCAGGTCTACGGCACGGTGGCCGCGACGATCGCGGGCGTTGAGGCGTACCTCAACCAGGTGGACTTCATCTACGAGCGCGACCTGGGTACCAGCATCACGACGGTGCAACTGATCGTGACGAGCAGCGCGCCGGCGGTCGACCATCCCTACCTGGTGGGCGTGGACCCGTACGCGGTTTTGTACGGGTTCCGCGACTACTGGGCAACTCAGGCGTTGCCGCAGCGCGACAATGTGCATCTACTGATCGCTCGCAACACCGGCGGCATCGCGGGCCTTGCGTATGTCGGCGCAACGTGCGCGGGCGGCGGGTACAACAGCGGGCTGTCGCGCCGCTATACCAGCGACTTCAACAGCCTCGTGGTCGTCATCGCCCACGAACTCGGGCACAACATGGGCACGGGGCACGACAACCAGGGCGGCGCGTGCAACGACTCACCCTTCGGGCACATTATGAGCCCGTCGGTGAACACAAGCCTGATGAGTTTCAGCCCCTGCACAACGGTAAACATCAACAACTATCTGTGGGGCCCGGGAGGCGACTGCCTGCAGCGCCTCATGCCCGGCGTGCCCTTCGGCCGACCGGACGCGGGTGCCGGGGTCCGTGGCCTGACCACGTTCGTCGATGTGCTGCCCAACGACCTGTCGTGCGAAACAATGTCCCTGCAACTGGTGAGCGGCACGAGCGCGGGCGGCGCGCCGGTATCGATTTCGCCGGGCACTGGCTGGGCTGGGAGCGACCGCGTGGCCTACGCCGCGGCGGTCGGCACCCCGTCGACGGACACATTCCAGTACCGGGCGGTGAACAACTCCGGCGCGAGCGCACCGATCACGGTGACGATGACCAACGTCTCGGCGCGCGTGCCGGAGAACCCGGCGAGCACGGAGAGCGGGCTGGATGTTCGCTATTACGCTCTGCCCGGCGGTACGGGCGCGTTGCCGAACTTCGATGCCCTGACCGCCTACGCGACCTCAACGGCCGCGACAATCAATGTGCCGTCGAGCAACGGCGTGTTCTCCGACAGCGGCCGCGCGGACGATGTCGGCGCGGTGTATGTCGGGTACCTGGATGCGCCGACGACCGGGCTGTACACGCTGTACATCGAGTCGGATGACGGGAGCCGGATCAAGATCGGCACGACGACCGTGGTGACCAACGACTTCCTGCACGGGATGGTCGAGCAGGGCGGGCAGATCGCTCTCGGCGCCGGCAAGCACGCGTTGCGCGTCGAGTTCTTCGAGGCCGGCGGCGGCGCTGGACTCATCATGCGGTGGGCCGGACCGGGCATCGCCAAGCAGGTTGTCGGTGCGGATCGTCTTTACAGCGATGCACCATGCCCGACCGACCTCGACAACTCGGGCGCAACGGATGTGCCCGACATCTTCGCGTTTTTGGCGCTGTGGTTCGCGAACGATGCCGCGGCGGACTGGGACGGCGCGGGCGGTGTGGCCGTGCCGGACATCTTCGCGTTTCTAAGCGACTGGTTTGCCAACGGCGGGCCGTGCTGAGCGGACTGTGCGTCGGTTGATGTTGCATATGGCATGACCCGGCACGGAGTGCCGGTCCACCCGAAGAGATCACGGGCTGGAAGCCCATGCCACATCACGGCGCGGTGGCCTCCGGCCCGTTGAAGTCGCGCCCGCGCAGGCCCCAGCGGGTCCAGCGCATGCGGCCCATGACAATCTCTTGGATGTAGGGGCCCTGCACAGGTGGCTCGTGTGCGCCGGGCGCGTAGGCAAAAAGAATCGGGTTCGGGCTGGTCGGAATAGCAGGGTTGAAGCCGAGGTTCGTCGCCGCGGCCGAACGGAGACCGACGCTGCCATCGACAGTCAACACCGGAACGCGCGCATTGGGCTTCGAGTGGAACAGCACGCGCCTGCCGAGGTCGCGCTGGTGCGAGTCCCACATGTGGGCCTTGTGTGACGGGAAGCGGACTTCGTCGAGCGTGCGGTGCCCAAGGGGGGTCGCCGTTGACGGATAATACTGCCAGTGGGTTTCGGCCTGGGTAATTGTTGGAATGACAATCCCGTTCACAGTCGTTGTGGCATCGGGTGAGACAAACGACATGCCCATCTCGTACGATCTTGAATACGCCCAGCGGCCTTCGGACGTGATCACGGAGGTATTGCGTTGCTCATTCAGCCGCCAACGATCCTCTGGTGAGGCATGGATACGCGAGGGCACATGAAGACCGAGGTGCGCCCAGAGCGGTAGGTGACTGTAAAGCGCGTGCGAAAACCAGCCGTTGATGCGCGCCAGTTGTGGCGACTCTCCGAGCGTGCGCATGAGGTAGACGGCCTGGTTGTTCGCGGCCTGAAGATCATCGGACGCAGTGTTCAGGTCCGGGAACTCGGTCGTCTGCGTGCCGGCGCGCCAAGTGAATGTCCAGAACTTGTCGGCGTGGTCCGCCGCGTAGGTCTACGTGCCGGAGCCGAAGAAGCGCAGGTTGTCGATCGATCCGCCCTGACGGGATCGTCGGCGCGAGTCGGCGGAGGCCAGGACAAGGAAGGCGATGAGGATCGCCAGGATGGCCAGGACGGCGACAACCTCGACGAGGGCCAGGGCACGCCGGGCGGCGGGAACATTTGTGTGGTTCATTTGGACACCGTGCCCGGGGATATGGAGAGTTGGGACTTGATTCAGACCGGCTACAGAGTACCTTGCATTCAGAGTGAATCCAAGTCAAGATACGCATCCGGCGCGGCTTTCCGGCCGGGAACATACAGTTCTATCGTATCTGGTTGCGGGCGGGGGCCGGAGGTTCTGGCATGTCAGCGAAAGCACCTGGCAGACGGGCAATGGCGCGGGTGACGGCGGCCGCGGCGTTGCTTGCGCTTTGCGGCACGGCGGGTGCCGATCTCCAGACCGACCTTGTTGCCCTGAGCGGGACACCCGCGGCATGACGGGCGGGCTGTTCAACGCGTTCGGCAACGCTCGCCTGAACGAGGCCGGTGAGGTGCTGTTCTGGGCACGCCGGACCGCGAACATCGCCGGCGGGAATGATGAGTGCGAGAACGCGATCCCGATCGGGCTGGGCCCGACACTCTTCACGACCCGCGACGCGACGGACAGTCTGCCGTTCTCGTGTGCCTGGCACTCGGACGTGTGGTTCGAGTTCACGGATGTTTCGGGCAACCCGAGTACGCAGGTCCGCTTCTCTGTCACGGGGGCGGACTTCACGCAGCCGGGGGCCGAGATCTTTGGCGGTGCGTGCGGAGAACTTGTTCCCCTGGGGTGCTCGACGGCCACGGAGATCGCGACGGTAGTTTTCAGCGAGGGGATGCGGACGGTGAAGGTCCGCGTGGGCAGCACATTTGCGACGGCCAACCAGTCCGGCGAGGCGGTGCTGGTCGTGCATCAGTACTCGCCGGCCATCGGGCCACTTCCGAGCACCTCGGTGACGGATGGCGCGCTGTGGAGTGACGCGGGGGCGATCGGTGTACTGTCGCCGATCCTGCAGGAAGGCTCGGTCGTCGCGTTTGATCCAACGTTGATCCACGAGAGCATGAGCATCGCGGCGTTCACGGACTTCGGGAGCGCGATCACCGTGGGCTTGCAGGCGATGCCGCTGTACATCAACAGCCGCGCGGCGGTGATGTCGCTGGAAACGGGAACAGTCGGCGTCGGCGTGATTGCGCTGGACCCGGTGCCGCCGGCCACGCCGCCGCCGCCGCCGTATCTGCCCGTGGTGCCCGGCCCGGCATCGTTGTCGGCGGAAGGCGATGCCGCGTACGCGCTGCTGGACGGCTCGAGCGTGGTGTACGGGGAGACGGTCCACCTGACCGGGACGGCCGCGCCGGGGTTTGATCTCCAGCGGTGGCGGAACTTCGACCAGCCCTCGCAGTCCCGCTCCGGGAACATCGCGTGGCGGTCGCGTCTCGAGGGCGATGGCGTCAATGAGTCCAACGATGTGGCGCTCTGGAAGGACGCGGGTGACGCGGGGGGAGGGATCGGGCCGCAACTGGTTGCGCGCACGGGGAACCCGGCACCGATGGCCAAGCCGGGGGTCGTGTTCGCACAGATCGGCGCGGATGTGGGCGTTGGTGATACGGGCGGCACTGCGTTCTGGGGGGAGGTAAGCGGGGCGGGCGTCGATGCGAGCAATCGCGCGGGCATCTGGAGCGACCGGGGTGGAACGCTTGCGCCGGTCGTTCGCGCGGGTAGCCCGGCGGGTGAGAGCGGCCAGGCGGGGGCGGTGTTCTCGACGTTCTCACGCCGGCCCATGATGAACAACGCGGGTGATATAGCGGTGCTTGCGTTCGTCGCGGGCGGCGACACCACCATTCAGGACAACTCCGGGCTGTGGCTGTTCCGCGCTGATGGCACGCGCCGGTTGGTGGTGCGCGAGGGGCAGGCGGTCCCGGGCGTGGCGGAGGGCGTGGTGTTCAACTCGCTGTCCGATCCCGTCATCAACGACCGGGGCGATCTGGCGTTCCTCGCCACGCTGCGAGGCGGTGATGTCCTGCCGACCACCGCGCAGGTGTTGTTCTTCGCGGGGGCAGGGCGCGGCTTGGTGCAGGTCGCGCGCGCGGGGGACGCGGTGGATGTTGGCGGTTCATCGCGCACGGTGCGGGAAATCCTGTTCGGGAGCGGTCGGCCCCAGGGCGGGCACGGGCAGTTCAACAGCGACGCGGTACTGCTCTACGAACTGGTCTTCACGGATCGGAGCCGCGGGCTCTTCAAGACGGCCGTCATCTGCCCCGCCGACTTCGACGGCTCGGGGATTGTCCTGGTGCCGGACATCTTCGCGTACCTCAGCGCCTGGTTCGGCCAACTCCCCTCTGCCGAATGGGATGGCGTCCCGGGGATCGACGCGAGCGACATCTTCGCGTTCCTTGCGCAGTGGTTTGAGGGATGCTGAGCGAGGCGACCCACCCGACTCGTGGATTTTCAGTCTTCCTGGTGTAGTGTTTTTCCGCGATGGTCGATCCGCGGCGTAGGCCCGAATGAGGCTTGGCGGACAGCGGATATCGCCACCTGAGCATCGACCCCGCCACCTGCACGGTCCTGCTGTTCCGCGATCAACCCAACCAGAATTGCCGCTGGGGCACGAAGGAACCCAGCAGGCGCGGATGGACACCGCGACCGAAGAAGGCCCCAGTCATCCAGAATCGAGATATCAGCGGGCCGCGATCTTCTTCAGGTCGCGACGGAGCACTTTGCCTGTCGGATTTCGCGGCAGGGCATCGAGCACCCGGATGTGGCGCGGCACCTTGTAACCCGCGAGGTGGTCGCGGCACCAGCGAAGCAGTTCCTTTTCGTCAAAGGCGATCTTCGCGCCGTCGGTGCGCGAGGGGTCATCTCGCATCTCGACGTACCCCACCGGCAGCTCGCCACGGATGTCATCGATCATGCCGACGACGCCTGAGTCCTTCACACTCGGATGGCGGTTGAGAACCTCCTCGATTTCACGGGGGAAGACGTTCTCGCCGCCGACGATCATCATCTCCTTCAGTCGGCCGGTGATGTAAAGATGTCCATCCTCGTCCATGCGCCCAATGTCGCCGGTGCGGAAGAAGCCTCGATCGTCGAAGGCCGCGGCGGTTTCCTCGGGGCGGTTGTAGTAGCCGCGCATCACGTTGGGGCCGCTGATGCGGACCTCGCCATCGCGTCCGGGGGGCAGGTCGTTGCCGGTCTCGATGTCGACGATCCGCTCGGTGACGCGGGGGAGCGCTCGCCCTACGGATTTGATTCTGAACTCGTGAGGTCGGCACCAGTTGGAGACAGGCGAAGTCTCCGTCAGGCCGTACCCCTCGTTCAGAATGACGTTGAAACGGTCGCGGAAGCCCTCGAAGACCGCAGCGGGGAGCGGTTCGCCGCCGGAGACGGTGTAGCGCAGAGACCTGAAATCCTCTGGCCCGGCGTCCTTGACATGCAGGAGCGCGTTGTACATGGAAGGGATGGCGATGAGCGCTGTCGCGCCGTGCTCGCGGATGATCCGCACGATCTTGACCGGATTGAATCGCGCCGTGTACACCACCTTGCAGCCGACCGTCAGCGGCAGCAGCGTGAGCGCGGTGAGGCCGAACGTGTGGAACTGGGGCAGCACGCCCGCGAGCACCTCGCGCCGCGTGAACCCGACCCACTCGACGATCTGACTGATGTTGGCGGAGATATTCGCGTGCGTGAGCATCACGCCCTTGGGCCGGCCACTGGTGCCCGAGGTGTAGAGCAGGAGTGCAAGGGCATCGTCCGCGGGCAGCGCGGGAATCCGGAACTCAGGGACCGAGCGGAAGTTCAACTGGTCAAGCCGAAGAATCTCGATAGGGGCACTTTGCGGTTCAACCCCGCGGCTCCCTGCGCCTGCTCGGAGAAACGCGGGGACGCCGTCAGCATCCACCGGCTCGTCCTTGTGCGCGGCCTTCAGGAACTCGAGCATCGGGCCGACGGTGACGATGCAATCCGTCCCGCAGTCGTCGAGGATGAACCGAACTTCCTCAGGCTTGAGGAGGTAGTTGAGCGGCACAACGGTGCGCCCGAGCATCCATGCCCCCAGCGCTGCGATCGGGAACGCGCCCGAAGTCGGCAGCATGATCGCGACGTTCTGCGTCCGAGATTTCGCGGCGATCACCTCCGCGACGTGCAACGCCGCGATCAGGATCTCGATTCCGCCGTACGAGCGCTGGTCATCGACGATGAGGGCGCGACGGGGGTTGCGGAGCAGCGTGCGGATGATCGGCCAGTGGACGGACATTGGCAGGAGGTTAGCGGAAGCGAACAATCCGTGCGAGAGCCGTCCGCATGGGGAACCGGGGCAGGGGGACCCGCGTCATAGAATGGGTAGGGCCCTCGCAAACATGGGCCGCACGCGGGGGGCGCGGGGGGCATGAAGTTTTGGCGGATGTTCCGGGCACGCGGAACGCAAACCGGTGGGAAGCCAGGAGTCCACTATGTCGAGCATTCGCAGCCTCGTGGTCGGAGCGATGTGCCTGTGTGCCGGACCGGCCGCTTCGCTGGCATGCCCCCCCGAGGGCAAGCAGTCCGAGTCCGCGCAGCCCGCCGTGCCGCCGTCGCGGGATGACGCGTGGGAGGCGCAGTTTTCCCCTGACCCGGGCAGCCCACTGGCACGCCAATACGCCGCGGCCCAGAAGCGGAAACTGGCAACCGAGCGAGAGTTGAAGCTGATCCGCGCCAAGCACTTCCGCAACATCCGCGGCACGGAGATGCGGCAGGCGGGTATCGCCAAGATGACGGCGTACACGGAGCCGGTGCTTTTCCCGCCCATGCTGGAGGTCTTCGGCGGCGAGGGGGCCGACGTTCAGAACGCTCTGCTCGATCATTTCGCGGACCAGAACGTTGATGAGGGCGACGCGACGATCGCGTGGGCGGCGGTGTTCGGTAAGGACAAGCCATTCCGTGACGCGGCCCGGGCGCGCCTTATTGCCAAGGCGCGTGCGAATGAAGGGAAGGTGTCGAGCCGCGTGAAGTCGGTGATCGCGATCGGTCTGAAGAAAGAGCGCACCAGCGAGGTTGTCGCGGCGGCCACTCTGGCGGCGGACCTTCGGTTGTTTGATGCAATCCCCATGCTCATCGCCGCCCAAGCGGTGGGCCAGGTGAGCGGCACAGCGGCAGGGGTCGGCGACGGCGGACAGGGCGACGATAGCGCCCTGGCGTACATCGTCGTTGGCAAGCAGGTGGCGTTCGTGTCGGACCTCACACCCGTGGTCGGCAACAGCGCGGTGGCCTTTGATCCGACGCTGAGCGTGGCAACCGAGGGCGTGGTGATGCGGGTCATCGACGCGTTCGTGGTAACGTACCGCATCGAGGTCCACAACTCGCTCGTGGGCCTCGCAAACGGCGGTTGGGACGGCCGCTCGACCGCGCCGCTCGGCTGGGACGGGCGCGCGTGGCGGCAGTGGTACGCGCGTGAGTTTGTGCCGTATCGCCGGGATATCGACGCCAAGGCGGGGCAGGTTGCGGCGAAGAAGTGAGGAGTGCCTTTGGCTCGCCGCATCCCCAAAAGCACAGCCGCCACGATGCGATTCGCACCGCGGACGGCTGTTGGTGGTGGGGCTTGGTAAGACGCGAGCGGCTGGTCGCGCTGGTCAACTGATCACTGGGCGAGGCGCGGGCCGACACCGGTCTGACCGGGCGGGTTGAGTTGGATCTCGCCGTTGCGCTCCTCGTACTGGCGGATCACCTGTCCCAGCGAGATCGCGAGGCGTTTGGCTCCGCGCCAGTTCATCACGACGCGGCTGCCCACGGAGAACAGCAGCGCGGGCTGGTTGTCCTGGGTCGGCATCGGCAGGTTCATGCCGAAGTCCAGCACCACCTCATCGCCCGTGGTGGACGTGCGGATGGTGTTGGCGTAGGTCGTCTGCATCTTGGTCTCGTCGATGCGGAGTTGGACCTGCTGCTGTGGCGGCTGAGAGTCTGACATTGGCGAATCTCCTAGTGGCTTTGGCCGTTTGGACGCGGCTCGGGCCCCTGCCGTCGCGCTGCATCCGTCCCCCCCATGCCCCCTTGCACCCTTGTTTTCCGTAGGCCGTCCCGCGGGGCCAAAGCGTAGGCCCATGGCCATACGACAGTGCCGATGCCGCGGTTTCCGGGAAACTCGAACCTCAGTCTGGCCCCGGAAACAGATGGCGCGTGGGTCGACGCACCTGGAGCGGGTTGCCCACTTCTGGCCGCCTATCTTGGACCATGCTGTCACCCATCTGCGTGTACTGCGGCGCGGCCAGAGGAAAGCGGCCCGAGTACGCGGAGGCCGCCCGGGCGCTGGGTGCCGCCATGGCACGGCGCGGGGTCGGGCTGGTGTACGGCGGCGGCGCTGTGGGCCTGATGGGTGTGGTGGCCGATGCGCTGATCGAAGAGGGCGCTGGCGACACAATCGTCGGCGTCATCACGCGCGAACTGATGGATAAGGAACTCGGGCACCGCGCCGTGCGCGACCTACGCATTGTCGACTCGATGCATCAGCGCAAGAAGGCGATGGCGGACATCGCCAAGGGGTTCGTCGCGCTCCCCGGCGGGCTGGGCACGCTGGATGAGCTTTTCGAGATCATCACCTGGGCGCAGTTGGCGATCCACGACTGCCCGATCGGCATCCTAAACGTGCGCGTTCATGGGCGCGGGTTCTACGACGGGCTGCTCGCGTTTCTGGACGAGTTGGCGGAGGAGGAGTTTCTTCGCATCGACCCCCGGCTGGCCCTTGTCGTCGATGATGATGCGGATCGGTTGCTCGACAAGATGGATGCCCAGCCGGCTCTCCAGCGGCTGGGCTGGCAGCGGTAGCGAGACCTGTCGGTTGGTGTCTGGCTAGTCTCCACCCCCGGTTTGCGGCGTGATTTCACTCTAACCCCTTCATGTCACCCCTGTCTTGGGAGGTGCCCAGATTAATTGACTTAGGGTTTCTCACAACCATTGCCGATGCTTGAACGTACAAGGTGGTGGCGCATCGCACACCCTTTGCGCAGTATTGAACGCCGGCGGGTCTCCTTCCCCGACCGGCACCTCTGGGTCGTGGGGCCGGCGTCCGTGCAGGCCCCGCGGCCTTTTTTGCCGGCCCCAGAAACTCCATTTCAATGACTATCTGGTTCTGGCTGGCAGTTTGGTACAGCGCGGCGGGCACCCTCACGTTCGCTCTTTTCGCGTGGGACAAGCTCGCAGCGAAAGCCCAGCGGCGACGCGTGCCCGAGCGCACGCTTCACACCGCTGAACTGCTCGGAGGATGGCCGGGCGCACTTGCAGCGATTTCTTTCCTGCGTCACAAGAGCAGCAAGCCGCGGTTTCTGGTGGTGACCGGAGAGATGACGCTGCTGCACCTCGCCGTCTGCGCGGCGGGAGCATTGTGGCAACTCGGCATGTTGCGCTGAGCAAAGCACCCGAGTGTGGGCGGTCAGTTCCCGCGCTCGTGGCAACTACAACTGCGGTAGATTTGAGAGGGCGTCGGGCCAGAAGTACGCGAAGACCGCGCCGGTGACGAGGCCGAACACCACGCCGTCGATGAAGCACATCAGCGCAGCGCGCCCGCCGCCGTTGAACCAGATGGTGTTGGGCAGGAATGAGAAGCAATAGGCGAGGATGCCCGCCGTCCCCACGACCTGGAACACGCGGGAGAAGTCGTCCCCCGATCGCAGCACTTGGTGCGCCAAGTAACCGATGAGCACGCTCACGGCGAGGAACACGAGAAACGTGAGGGCCATGTTGCGCCCCATGCTGAAATGCGGCCAGACGTTGAGCATCCCGGAGGGACCATCCTCCCACTTCTTTATGAAAGCCGGGTCTTTGTGCTGCGCTTTGCTGTGACAGAACGGGAAGCCGTAGCGGCCGGGCTTGAGTCCGAGGGCTCGGATCGCGCTCATCAGCCCATCCTCATCGGGCGCTGGGGCGAAGTCCTTCTTGTGGTGAGGCGAAATCGTCCACGCGATGGAACTAGCGAAGAACACGGCGATGGCGGAAACGAGGATGGGGAGCCAGAGGTCAATGAGGAACTGCATGGGTGTCTCCGGGGGCAGGGCAGAATCGGGCCGGGAAGGGAGAAGAACGTGCCGATGCAACAAACCCGCTATCGGCGGCCTTGGGGCTTTCGCTTGATTTGGGGGGACTCGGCCCCGATTCGATTCTCTTGCCGGGGGGGGGCGGCTCAGGGCGCGGTCTGCATCCGCCGCCACTCGACCGTGGACCCGACATTCGGGTCGAAGCCGCCCGGACCCGACAGCAGGTACTCACCCTGCGGATTCACCCAAGCGTCGGAGTAGCCCGCCGGCAACTGGACCTCGCGGCTCTCATACGGGTTGGTGTAGGTTTCGACGCCGCGGATGTACTCGCCGAAACTTCGGCTGATGCGGTCCTGCGAGGCGTTGCGCTCGGCGTAGGCGTCGGCGTACAACTTCCGGGTGTGGTCGGCGTTCTCGGAGATGGTCCGGCTCAGCGCGGTTGCATCGCGGATGCTCTGCATGTGCCGGTTGCGGAAGAGTTGCGAGACGTGCATGTAGCCGCTGAACCAGTCCTGGCTGATGCGCGCGGTGTTCACGGTGGTGGCCATGAGGGGGGCGAGTTTGTCGAGCCCCCCACCCC
>CAYMWG010000067.1:0-11770 GCA_964393765.1 uncultured Phycisphaeraceae bacterium | reverse complement strand
ACGCGACGCCGAGCGCAAGGTGGGCGGTGGTCGTCACAAGGTTGGCGGTGGTCGAGCCCGCACGGAAGCGCGAGGCAAAATCGAGCCCCAGCACGAACGGCGCGGATGTCGGTGCGCCCACGATCGTCGGCGTGTTCGTGGGGATGGTCTCGTTGCTCACAACGAACGTTGTCGAGCCGGTGTCGGACGCAAAGTTCGTCCCGCCGAACGCGGCGAGGCTGTTGGCGCTTCCCGAGCGCGCGGGCGTGTTCACCCGCAGGAGGTTCTCACCGAGCACTCGCGTCGCGGTCGCCGGAATCGTGTTGAAGTTGTCGGCCCGCAGGGCGATCATCCCCGCAGCGTCCACAGCGCCCAAGGACAATGTCGCGGTGTCCGCCCCGGCCGCGCTTGCGCGGCTGGCCAAAGCCATCACGCGCTCGACGTACAGACGAGACGGAGTGTCCATGTCCAGCCCGACAGTCGCGCCCAGCACGCTGCTGGTGGTCATCCCGAACTCCGATGCCGCGATACCGAACTGCACCTCAAAGTTTGTTAGCGCAACCATCGCGCCGGGCGAGTTGGCCGTCGGATGAACGCCCTGTCCGGGCGCGGACCACACCGAGAACGAGCGCGATGCGAACGCGAGGCTTTCCAGATAGGACGGGCTGGCCGCGAGTGAGCCGAGGATGAGCGTGCGGAAGAGCGGGTCCGCATCGCGCGAAGCCTTCAGGACCGGCGCGACGAGGAGTTCGTTGCCCCACGAGGTCTGCACCGCCACCGCGTCCACCACATACCGCACCCGCTGAGAGGTGGCGTCGTAGGGCAGGAGCGCATCGTTCCCGCCCGGGGTGATCGGCACGCTGTCCTGCGCGTGCGCACCTGCCGCGAGCCCGGCTATGGAGACCATCATCACGATCGAGAGCCGATGGAAGTGCATACGCAACGATGCTCCTGACTGATGATTGGATGCACAGTGAACGCGGGAAGCGTCCCTGCGGTTCGGACAGGAAGGAGAGCTCGACAAGTGTGCCGCGCCCCGCCGCCGTTTCAAGGATAGGACGTTTCTTCACCTGGTTTACGACTGCAAAGAGCCTCTCAGGCTGTCTCAGGGGCTATCGCCCCTGACTTTGGGCAGGGTACCGTCTACCCCATGCCCGCGGCGAGGTTCACAGTCCTGTGTGAGGAGTGCGTCCGTATCGAGTGGTCCGAGGCGGGCCGCTTCGTGGACGAACCGTCCCTCTTTGCCCCGCGTCGGCCCGCACCACGCCGGGTCGTGCTCGTCGAGGCCGGGGCGGGAGGTCCGCCGCTCGATATCCGAACGATGAGGATGGTTCTGCAGTTCCGACCCGATGGAAGTCCGCTCGGGCCGGCCAACCTCTCCGCGCAGGTGTTCCTTCCGTCCGCCTTCGGCAGACGGATCGCCCTCTGGCACGCCGGCGACCGCAACACGCACAACCTCGGCGGCACCATAGAGACTCTCGACGGAATCCGCGGTCCCGCCCCCATTGGCGAGGGCCTGCTTGCCCGCGACGGCTGGCACCTCATCGACGACTCCAGCGGTCACTTGTTGATCGAGGGGTGGGTGGCTGCTCGGAGTTCTCGCGCGGTCCCCAGTTCCAACACCGACTGGTATCTCTTTGCCTATGGGCACGACTACGCCGGCGCGCTGCGGGCGCTGGGGCATGTGGCGGGCGTGGTCCCCGTGCCGCGGCGTTGCGCATTGGGATCGTGGTACTCCCGCTACTGGCCGCATACCTCAGCGGAGTTCCGAGCGCTGGTCACCGACTATCGCGAGCACGGCATCCCGCTTGATGTCATGGTGATGGACATGGACTGGCACTCTGGTTCGATGCGTGAGCAGTGGACGGGCTGGTCGTGGAACCGCGCGCACCTGCCGGATGCCGAGGAGTTGGTGCGAGAACTGCACGCGGAGCATCTTGAGGTCGCTCTGAATCTGCACCCCGCTGATGGCGTGGGGCAGGAAGAAGATCGGTACGACGCGTTCATGCGGGCGCAGGGCGCGGACCCGCGCACCGGTGAGCGGCTCGCTTTCGATGCGGGCAATCGGCCGTACATGACTGCGCTGTTCAACGAGGTGCTCGTGCCGCTCGAAGCCGATGAGGGCACGCGCGGCATCGACTTCTGGTGGGTTGATTGGCAGCAGGACCGCTTTGTGCCCTCCGCCCCCGGTCTGACCAATCTCGCGTGGCTCAACCACCTGTTCTATCAGCACACGGCGCACTCCGGGCGTCGGGGAATCTCTCTCTCCCGCTGGGCGGGCCTGGGTGCCGGTGATCATCGCCACCCGGTTCACTTCTCCGGCGATGCCCACACCGGCTGGGAGATGCTCGCGTTCCAGGTGCCTTTCACTGTCGCCGCGGGCAATGCCGGGTGCTTCTTCTGGTCGCATGACATCGGCGGGCACTTCGGCCCGCGGATCGAGGAATGCACGGCGAGGTGGGTGTGGTTTGGCGCGCTCTCCGCGGCGATGCGTCTGCACTCAGCCCGCACCGCCTCCCTGGACCGCCGCACGTGGACGTTCGACGAGCCCTTCGCGAGCGCCATGCGTGCCGCCTTCACGCTTCGCTCCGCGCTCATGCCGTACATCGACAGCGCTGCGCACGAGTGCGAGGAGCGGATGCTCCCGCTCCTGCGCCCCATGTACCTCGGCAGCCCGAACAGCGAGCGGGCGTACCGCGCCCACGGGCAGTACATGCTGGGGGGCGACTTGCTCGCCGCGCCGGTTGTCTCGCCCGGCCTTGGCCCAAAGTGCATTGCCCACACTCCCGTGTGGTTCCCTTTCGTGTGTGCTAATGGCGAACCCGCGGCGGCGTGGTTCAACTACTTCACTCACGAACGGTACGAGCCGGAGACCCAGGCGTGCGTCGCCGCGACCATCGACGAGGTTCCGCTGTTTGCTCCCGCGGGTGTGCCCATCCCGACACGGACATTCTCGCACCGGCCCGCAACCGAGCCGATCGATGAACTTGTCATCCGGCTCTATCCCGGTGTCCCCGGCACGACCCACACGCGCGAACTCCACGAGGACGATGGGGCGACCACCGCTTATCACCGGGGCAAGTTCCGTCGCACGCCCATCAGCGCCGCATGGTCCGGGGCTGGGGAGGACACCCTTCGCCTGGCGCTCACCGTTGTCACCGGCGCGGGAACGTTCGACGGTGCGATCGACACGCGTGCGGTGACGCTGGCGCTGGGTGGCGTGCTCGCGGTCACGAACGCGCGGATCAACGGTTCGGCGGCCCCGGTCACTCGCTCCTCCGAGAGCGGCCTGTTCCACATCCGCGTGACGGGCGTGCGGGTACACGAAAATCTGGTCATCGAAGTGGACTTGGGAACCGCGTCGCTCCGCGAGGCGAGACATCGCACTGCGGCGGAGCGCCCGGTTGCCGATGCTCTCGGGCTTGCGATGAACTGGGGCATCGGGGCATGGCCGGAGACTCCGGCACCGGCGGGCGTGGGCCGGGCTGATGCCGTCCGAATCTGCGATCCTTTCAACTCTATCGACTCGTGTACGCTGCGTGCCGAGTTAGTAGAGCGGATCGGACCAGGCCGTGCGATCGTCGGGCGCGAGCGCCTGATCGGCACATTCGACCTTGATCTCCGCAATATCCGCGCGTCGAGCATCCCTCTCCCGGAAGAACCGCTTACCGAGCCACCGCTGGGCCTCCGCGCCTCGCGCATCGCTCGCTTCCACTTCTTGATCGAGGGCACTCCGCACACGCTCGAAACCCTTGCCGAGACCCGCATACGCCCGTTGCTGGCCTTCGTCGCTGCTGGCCCGTTCGCCTGGGATTGGCGCAAGCCCATCGACGAGCAGGTATTTGATCCCGAACTTGCACCTTTGCTCCATGAGCGACTTTCATCATGGACGCCCGTCCAGAGCGGCGAGAAGTGGCCGGTGGATTTCAGGCGGACATTCCCGGGCGTGAAGGGTCTCGCCTACGCCGCGGCCGTCATCGTCTCGCCTGTGGCGCAGACGACAACGCTGCATCTCGACAGCGGCGACAAGATCGAGGCGTGGCTCAACAGCACAAAGGTGTTCTCGCAGGACGGGCACGACACCGCGGCGGCAATCACCTCATCCGTCACGCTCAACCTGCCCGCAGGGCAGAGCGTGCTGCTCATCAAGACCAACGATGGCGGAGGCGGCTGGGGCTTTGCCGCCACGCTCGACGGCGAGCATGAGGTGAACTAAGCCTCAGCCGCTCTGTTGACCAGATGCTCCGGGTCACGTTTGCCGACAATCGCCGCGACCACTGCATCACCCGTCACGTTCACGATCGTCCGGGACATATCCAGGAAGCGGTCGACCGCGATCACCAGGCCGATGCCCTCGACGGGGATGTTCGCGCTCTGGAGCACCGCCACCAGGAGCACGATCCCGCCGCTGGGGATGCCCGGAGCGCCGATCGCCGCAAGCGTCGCGGTCAGCACGATCGTGAGTTGCTGGCCCAGGTCGAGTTCGTGCCCGAAGACCTGCGCGATGAACACCGCCGCGATCGACTGCATGATCGCCGTGCCGTCCATGTTGATGGTCGTGCCCAGCGAGCACGCCAGCGACGCCGCGTCCTTGGGCACGCCGAGGTTCTCGACGCACTTGAGCGTGACGGGCAGCGTCGCCGCGGAACTGGACGAACTGAACGCCAGCGTCTGCGCGGGCAGGATGGCGCGGCAGAACTCCCCCAGGCCGAAGGGCGACAGGAGTTTCACCATCAGCGGGTACTCGATCAGCAGAATCACGGCCAGGCCACCCAGGACGCACAGCGAGTACGCCAGGAGCGCGCTGAGCGCCTCCCACCCCGCCGCGGCGACCACCGGCACCAGCAGGCCGAACACGCCCCAGTGCGCGTAGCGCATGATGAACGTCACGATCGCGTGCAGCGCGCTGTTGAGCCCCTCGAAGAATGCCAGCACGGGGCGGGACGTTTCGCGCGGCAACCACGCGAGCGCAAGTCCGATCGCCAGCGAGGCGACCACGACCTGCAGCATGTCTCCCCGCGCCAACGAATCAAACGGGTTCACGGGCACCGCCTGCACGATCATCTCGCCCACGGTGGACACGCCCTCGGCGGCCTTGATGCGCGAGGCGGCATCGTCGCGCGTGGCCAGCAGAATCGACTCCCGCGCCTCGGGCGAGACGTGGTCCCCCGGCCGGAACACGTTGGCGATTGTGATGCCCACGGTGGTCGCCACCAGCGTCATGACGACGAAGAGCGCGATGGTGTGGAGCGCGAGGCGGCGCAGTCTGCCAAAGTCGGACATTCCCGCCGCCCCCACGACGAGCGAGCACAGGATGATGGGCACGGCGATGAAGCGGAGCGACCGCACGAACAACTGCCCGATGGCCTTCACGACCGCCGCGATGAAGCCGAACGCCGATTCGATGGCCGGGCTCTGCGCTGCGATCGCGTCGATCCGCGGCATCTGCAAGTTGATGAGCAGTCCGATGCCGATGCCCAGCGCTAGCGCGATCAGAACCTTCACATGCGGGGGAATCTTCATGTTCGCAGTGTAATCGAAGTCGGCTCGATCGTGAGCCGCCCCACGGGCGTACGGTTCCCCGATGCCCGGCGCGAAGTACGACATGATCGCCATCGACCTCGACGGCACGCTCCTCTGCCCGCGCGGGGAGGTCTCGGCCGCGAACCTGGGCGCGATCCGCGATGCGAGGAAGGCCGGCATCACGGTCACCGTCTGCACGGGCCGGGGTCTGCTTGAGTGCCGCCACGTCACCACGATCATCGGGCAGACCGATCCTGTGGTCGTTGCGGGGGGCTCGATCCTCGCGTGCCCCGTGCGGCAGCGCACGCTTCACCGGTTTGCGATGGAGCCGGCCCTGGTGCGGGGCCTCGTGGGCCACATGACCGCGCACGGGCACGCGGCCCTGGTGCTCAAGGACCCGACCGCCACAGCGCCGGGAGCGACTGGTGCGGACTCGGCGAATGAGTCGTGCGGCGGCACAGCCGCGCACCCGGCCGGGCACGACTATGTCGTGGTGTCGCCGACGGGCTGGAAGGGTGTGGACCCGGTAACGCGCTGGTGGTTCGACACCTTGAAGGTCCCGGTAAAACTTGTCGCCTCCCTCGATGAGGATCAGCATCTCGACCACACGGTGCGTGTGGGGGTCTGCGGAACGCGGGCCGCGACGGAGCCAGTTGCCCGGGAAGTCCTCGCGGCGTTCGACGGGCGCGTGAACTCGCACCACTTCGGCGCGGTCGTCCCCGAGGGCGTCATCGCCGGGGACGGCGTGACCGGAGGCGATCAGCACATCGTGATCTTCGAACTCTTCGACAAGCAGGCCAGCAAGTGGAACGCCATCATGTGGCTCGCAGCGCAGCGCGGCCTGCGTCCCGAGCGCATCTGCGCCATCGGCAACGATGTCAACGACCTCGACATGCTCGCAAACGCCGGGCTGGGAGTCGCCATGGGGAACGCCATCCCCGAGGCGCGGGCCGCAGCGCGTCTGCACACGCACGGCAACGATGCCGACGGCGTGGCCCACGCGATCCAGCAGGTACTGGACGGGAAGTGGTAGGCTGACCGATCAAACGAGGAGCGGGGGCGCGCCACTCGGAGGCCGCAACATGCTTCCGCGGCGGGCGTGCTCATCGGCGGCGGGTTGAAGCGAAATCCGTCGCGATCGTGACGGCGGGTACGATGCCCCGGTGCAGACGCTGACCCAGATCAAGGAGTTGCTCGACGCTCGCGCCCTGCGCCCCAAGAAGTCCCTCGGCCAGAACTTTCTGATCGATCAGAACCTGATCCGCAAACTGGTTGATGCGTCCGGCGCGGGCGATGGGTCCGTCGTGCTGGAGGTCGGGCCGGGCACGGGCACGCTCACGGAAGAACTCCTGTCCCGCGGCTGCATCGTGGTCGCGTGCGAACTCGATGACGAACTCGCCGCGCTTCTGCAAGATCGCATCCCGCCGCTCCTCCCGCCGGACCAGCAGCACCGCTTCACGCTGGTCCACAGTGACTGCCTGGACGGCAAGCGGGCCGTGTCGCCGAGGGTGCTCGAAGCGCTGGGCGGGCGCGGATTCTCTCTGGTCGCCAATCTTCCCTACAGCGCGGCCACGCCGCTCATCTCCACGCTGCTCATCGATCATCCCCGGTGCGCCCTCCTGGCCGTCACCATCCAGCGCGAGGTTGCCGATCGCCTCGCCGCCGCGCCGGGAAGTAAGGACTACGGCGGGCTGGCCGTGCTCGCGCAGGCGCTGGCGGAGGTGAAACATGTGGCGACGCTGGGGCGCGAGTGCTTCTGGCCGCGGCCGGATGTCACGAGTTCGATGGTCCTGCTGACACGCCGAGCCGCGCCGCTGGTTGCCGATCCCCGGGCGCTGAGCGCGTTCCTGCGCGATCTCTTCACCCAGCGCCGCAAGCAGGTCGGCGCTGTTCTGGGCCGGGGGATCGATTGGCCCGCCGTTGCCAGCGAGCCCGGGTGCGAGGGAATATCCGCGACAATGCGCGCTGAGCAGTTATCGGTCGAGGGGATTCTCGCGTTGGGACGGGCACTGGGACGAATCAGATGAAGGTGGCAGGAGAGGGGATGAAGGATGAGGAATCAATTGGGTTCCGGGTTCCGGGTTCCGGGTTCCGGGTTCCGGGTTCCGGGTTCCGGGATTAGGGATTAGGGATTAGGGATTCTGGTTTCAAGCAAGCAGCAAGTCCCCGGACCCCGGTACCCGAACCCAGGGCCCCGCTCGGCGTCCGCCATTTCCCACGAACCGGGCATCGACATCGCACGAAGTTTGATGTAGGCTCTTTTCGACAAGCAGCGCAACGGAGGGCGCTCCCCGGATGGGCGAAACACCCACGCACCACGCAGGGCCACCCAGCCCCCCCGAGGCCGCCTCGCCGCGATCGACGGGCGGGCCGAACGTCGGTGAGAGCAATGGGACAAGTGGGGGAGGGGGCGGGAATGGTGGCGGGGGTGCATCGTCGCTCGCGGCTGCGCTTGAGCCCGTTCTTCGCCAAGTCTGCCAGGGCCGCCTCTCCGAGGTGCAGTGGTTCCGGTCATCGTGGCAGTCGGGCGGCGCGGCCACCGGCTTTGCGACCTTTCGCGTTGAAGGGGCCGACCCTGTCCGCGTCGTTGTGAAACTCCCCGTTGGCCCCGGCGAGTTCCGGTGGACCGTTGCCCTGGGCGGCCTGCCGCACGCGGCGGACCAACTCGACGATGGCCCCCCCCGGGGGGGGGAGGAGCAGCACGGCCTGTGCGAGGTCAGCCCCGGCTACGCCTGCGCGATGGGTCCCACGCCTCGCGTGTTCGCCGCGGGCACGGTCATCGGCGGGTACGACCTCGCATGGCTGGTGGTGGAAAGGTTGGACGGCACGCCGGTGTCGGGCAAGTTGTGCCGCGAATCGCTGGAGTCGATGCTGCGGGCCGCGGCGGACTGGTACGCACGGGCTGCGCGTGTGCGCGCGCTCGATGGAGTGGCGGCCGGCAAGGTGAAGTCCGAGGACTGGGACCGCCTGCTGGCAACGGCGCGGGAGTCGATCAAGTCGCGCGCCATCGGCGAGCAGCAGCGATGGAACCATCTGGTGCATCAGGCGCAGCGCTCGCTGCCGGTGCTGCTGCCCAGGTGGAACGCGCGACCCATCAACACCTGGTGCCACGGCGACCTGCACCCCGGCAACGCGATGCTCCGCGCCGGCACTGCCGGAGCGAAGGCGGGAGGTCCGGGGTGCGTACTCATTGATCTTGCGCTCGTGCATCCGGGCCACTGGGTGGAGGACGCGGTGTACCTGGAGCGACTGTACTGGGGCCGGAGCGAGGCGCTCGACGGTGTGAAGCCGGTGAACTTTCTCGCAAGGGCGCGGCGCGATGCGGGGCTCGCGACGCCCGAGGACTACACGATGCTCGCGAATGTGCGGCGGGTGCTCATGGCCGCGAGCGCTCCGGCGTTTCTGGCGCGCGAGGGGCACCCCAAGTACATGCACGCAGCGCTGGAGACGCTGGAGCGGTGCCTGCCGCTGGCGGTGAGGTGAAGTGATGAAGTGATGAATTGAGCGGCTTGCGGGAGAGGAGTTCCCTCACCCCATCACCCTCTCACTCCACCATCTGCCTCACCACCACCAGCGCGACCACGCTCACCACCACCCACATCACCATCCCTTGCAGCAAGGGCCGCCATCCCGCCTCCGCCAGCGCCCGGCGCGACAGGCCCGTCCCGATCAGGAATAGCGCCAGCGTCATCATGGTCTTGGCGATGGCTTTGAGCACATCCGCGGCTGGCGCAATGCTCGGTACGCCAAGCCACCACTCGCCGAGCGTGCGCACAAGGCACGCGACCAGGAACAGCCCGACGAACCAAGGGATCGGCACGGTCTTGGTGGCACTGGTCTCCAGACCAGTGTCTGGGGTGGCACTGTTCTTCACACCGCTCTGGAGAGCGGTGCCACCAAAGACGGTGCCATTGTTCTTCACGCCACGACCCAGCACCAGCGCCACCGGAACGATCCACAGCACTCGCGTCAACTTGATCACCGTCGCCTCCGCCAGCGCCGGGTCGCCGTACTGCTTGGCCGCGGCGACCACGCCCGCGACATCGTGAATCCCCACGGCCGCCCACGCGCCGAACTGCGACTGGCTCATCTCCAGCGCGTGCCCGATCACCGGGTAGAGGTACACGCCGCCCGCGTTGAGCAGGAACACCACCGCCGTTGCGACCGAGATCGATGCGGAAGATGCGCCGATCACCGTGCCCGTCGCGGCGATCGCCGAGCCGCCGCAGATCGCGGTGCCCGCCGTGAGCAACGCCGAGACCTGTTTGTCGGTGGCGAGCAGTCGCTGCATCAGCGCGCCGACGACGAAAACCAGGGCGATGGTCGCCGCCGCGAACACCATGCCCGGCAGGCCAGCCCGCGCGACATCGTTGAGGCTGATCGAGAACCCCAGAAGCACGACGCTCGCCTGGATGAGCACGCGGCTGAGTTGCTTTGATTCCTGCTCAAACGCCGTCAGACCCGCGAGGGCCAGCATGATGCCGATCGTGAGCGCGATGGGCGCGGTCGCCCACGGGTTCCAGTTGCCAAAGCCCGTGAGGCAGAACGCGGCGCAGGCGAGGAAGAGGGCG
Source organism: uncultured Phycisphaeraceae bacterium (assembly GCA_964393765.1). GTDB lineage: Bacteria > Planctomycetota > Phycisphaerae > Phycisphaerales > UBA1924 > JAHBXL01. Next base: position 1,697 of record CAYMWG010000067.1, on the reverse strand, counting down.
GTGCGGAGGATTGTGGGTCGGTCGGTGATCCTCATGTGGGATGTCGAATGGCAGATGTCGGACGGAATCAGGTTTCGGGGTCCGGGATCCGGGTCTCGGTGTGGCTACTTCGCCTTGTTCGCGGAACCCGAATCCCGGTACCCGGAACCCGTCTTCCACCCCACTCTCACGCCCCGTACACGCCCCTCAACTTGCCTTCCAGGTGCCGCATCAGCGGGTCGGCGGTGAGCGGCTTGCCGGTGATCATCCGGCAGAGTTCCGTCGCGCTGTAGCGCCGACCGTGCCGGTGAATCTTCTCCCGCAGCCACGCCAGCAGGGGCGCGAACTCGCCCCTGCGCATCTGGTCGCGCAGGCCCGGGACCTCGGTGTGGATCGTCTCCCACATCTGCGCTGCGTACAGGTTGCCCATCGTGTACGTCGGGAAGTAGCCGATCAGCCCGAACGACCAGTGGACATCCTGCATGCAGCCGCGCCGGTGGTCGGGGACATCGATGCCCAGCAGGTCCTTGAAGCGCTTGTTCCACTCGCCGGGCAGGTCCTTGACGGGCAACTCGCCGGAGATCAGCGACCGCTCCAGCCCGAAGCGGAGCATGACGTGCAGGTTGTACGTCGCCTCATCGGCCTCGACGCGGATGAAACTCGGCTGCACGAGGTTGACGGCCTTGAAGGCGTCATCGACGCTGAATGTGTCGAGCGGGCCGCCGGCCCCCCCGGTTTCCCGAGTGAGTCCCTGCGCGTGCGGCAGTGCCCACTCCCAGAACTCGCGCGAGCGGCCCACGAAGTTCTCCCACATCCGCGACTGACTCTCATGGATGCCCAGCGAGATCGCCTCCGCCAGCGGCTGCCCGAAGCGCTCGGCCTTAGGCAGGCCCTGCTCGTAGAGTCCGTGCCCACCCTCGTGCATGGTGCCGTAAAGCGCATCGGTGAACTTCTCATCGCGGTAGCGCGTCGTCAGGCGGGTGTCGCCGGGAGCCATGCCCGAGCAGAAGGGGTGCGTGGTGGTGTCGAGGCGGCCCGCGTCAAAGTCAAAGCCCATTGCCTTCAGGACCAGCGTGCCGAACTCGTGCTGCTTCGCCGGGGCGAACGGCACGTTCAGAAAAGCATCGTTGGGCCGCTTGCCCTTCCCGCCCACAATCTCCTTCACGAGCCCGCTTAGCCGCGGCCGCAAAGGCGTGAACACCGCCTCGATCTCTTTCCCGGTTGCACCCGGCTCGTACTCATCGAGCAGCGCATCGTACAGTTCACCTCCCGCCTTTCCCGCCTTCAGGCACTCGGCCTTGCGGCGCGTCAGCGCGAACATCTTTTCCAGCCACGGCTGGAAGGTTGCGAAGTCGCTCGTCTTGCGGGCCTCCTTCCAGACCTCCTGCGCCTGGCTGCCCACCCGCGCCAGTTCCGACACCAGGTCCGTGGGCAACTTCGTCGCAAGGTCGTAGTCGCGGCGCATCTCCGCGATGTTTGCCGCTTCGCGCCCCCCCTCCCCCCCCTTGTCGCCCGTCAGAGTCTTGTCCGCCTCGCACTGCGCGATCAGGTCCCCCAGGCGCGTGCTCGTTGACCGCTCGTGCTCGATCCCCGAGAGCATCGCGCTCTGCTCGGCCCTGTGCGCGGCCGCGCTGTGGGGCATGTATGTCTCCTGGTCCCAGTTGAGCAGCGAGCTGATCGAGCCGAGCGTCCGGGCCTCGTGGCGCAGTGTGCACAGT
>CAYMWG010000066.1:0-11822 GCA_964393765.1 uncultured Phycisphaeraceae bacterium | reverse complement strand
TGAACCGGACTTCGGAGATGAACGTCAGGTGCCGCGTCAGCGCTCCCAGGCAGTTGCAGGTGGGGTTCGCACCCTTCAGCCAGTGCAACGTCACCACCGCGAGCATTGAGGCAAGCAGGGCGAGCATGGCCCGCTCACACATTCGCCGCCGAATCCCGGCAAACCACAGCACCGGCAGCAGAGCCTCCGCCAACGGCAGTCCAAGCCACGAAACATCAAGCATCCAGTCGGGCAGATACTCCCACGTCAGCAGCGAGCGCCGAAACGCCGAGAGATCGAGCAACTTTCCGGCACCCGCGAGAAACATAACCGCCATCACGGCCCCGACAAGCGTTACGCCGATGCGCGACATGACGCTTGGCATGTTCTTCCGGTCGCCGATATGGGCGGCAGTTCTCACGGGGGGGGGCATGTGCCGTAGAGTACGGAGTTCCAACAGTCAAGTTCGTATGCAGTGCCGGGTTTGCATGATCCCGGCATGGTACCGCACGCTCTCGGTGTGATCTTGCATTTGCCGACGTATGTCGCGGCATTTTCATCACGAAACCTGCCGGTGTTGACCTGAAAAGCGAAAAGGATGTTGTGACCTGAGTTGTCGGAGTATTGCCAGCACGGCCAGTTCGTGATCACAGGAGGAGTGCCACCATCGCTGTGCGAGCAGGGGATGGTGAAGTCGTCGCAACAACGCCCCGGCACCAAGACGTAGCAGTTGTACAACGTCGCGACCGCGACTGTTGCCGGGATGGCCGCGCTCGTGGCGAGTGCGCCCAGTACACTTCGATTCCAGTTCATGTCCTTGCTCCATTCGATGTTGATAAATACCCAAACCGCCGCGCAACAAGCACGGCGATGAATACCCCGATCGCGCCCAGGACGGCCCAGCCCACCACGTTCCGCCAGTCGAGGCCTTGGTTTGCAGCAAAGCCGGGAATTGCCCTCGTTGACTCTCCACCAGCCGTCGCAGCAGCCATATCCGTGACAACTCCCGTGGTGTAGTCAGCCTCTTCCTTGATGGCAATAGTTCCGCGAAACGGGTCGGTTGCGCCCTGCACCGGCACATCGAGCGCCTGCTTGAGTTCGGCCGCGGACAGTTCAACGAACTCCACCCGAGTGATCCGCCGCCATGTACGCCCCTTGCCGTCCAAGCGATTGATCGTCGTCGCCGCCCACGGACCCGTCTCGCCGAGTTTTTTCCACCCTTCAAAGGTCTCCGTGTGGCCCTGGAACTCCGGCTGCGGATGGCGCGCGTACCGCACCCGCTCGACAAATCCGCGGCCGTCCGCTTCGCTCCATCGGCATGTGAACTCCGCGATCACGGATGTCGCGCTCGGGGTTGCAGGCTCGAAGGTCGCGTGCCACTGCTCGCCGGCAACGGACAGTTCCTTGATTCCGATTCCCAAGGCCCGCGTCGATGACAGCGATCCGAAGAAAACGGCCTGGAGGTCGGGACGAAAGACGTACTCCCTGGAGCGTGGGCTTTGTGTCGGGTCCGTCCCTGCTTCCACGACTCTGTGGTCAAAGAGTTTCAGCGTGCCGTTCGACAAGCGCCAAGACTCATTTGGCCCGTACCCCGTATCTGTGACGATCATTCCGGGGTGTTCAATTCCAAACCGCCATCGCCCGCCATTGTCCCGCAGCCAGAGCAAGTGCATCAGCGTCTTGCCCTCGCGCACCTGGCGCTCCGCGGCCTCCAGCTCCGGCCGGCGCGGGTGGAACGGCTTGCCCGCCACCTCCGCCCGCAGGGCCGCGAGTTCATTCCCGCTCAGGACGTTGTAATCCTCGTACGTCCACTTCACCGCGAACGGTGCGGGCAGGTCGAGGTTGCTCGCCCGCTCGATCTCCGCCTCCAGCCACGCGCGGACCTCGGCCTCGGTCGGCTCGCCCTTGCTGGTTTCGACTTGGGTGGCACCGCTCTCCTGAGCGGTGTCCGGCAAGGCTGCCGCACCGGCAGGCGCGGCGAGCGTGAGTGCGAAGATGACGAGTGCTGGAAACACTTTGTGCCCCTTTCGTCACACAAGCGTACCTGGTGGGGCGGGGGGGCAAATCCAGTGCCAAATGAGTTTTTCCGCTTTTGCAACCGGCTGTCTGGGTTCAGCCCGGCGGCTTGCCCACCAGCCCACCTAAGGCGCTCACTTGTACTCGTTCGCGGGAATGCGCGATACGCGGTAGATGCGCCCGGGCTGGTCGCTGGAGAACAGCACAGTCCCGTCGGGCGCCTGCACGCAATCCACCGGGCGGGCAAGCACGACCGAAGGCCCGCCGGGTTTCTCGCTCTCCTGCAGCGTGCTCACGATGGTGAGTTGCCCGTAGGGTCGGCCCTGGTCAAACAGCACTCGCGCAATGCAGTATCCGACCGGTTTGGTGCTGTTCCACGAGCCGCGGCAGGCCACGAACGCATCACCCGTGTGGTCCGCGGGCATCGCGCCGGGTCCGGGCCTGGGCGAGGTCTCGATGAAGCAGAACGCGTTCGCCGCCCAGTGCGCGGGGATGTTCCATTCCGGCGCGATCGTCCTGGCCGCGAGTTCCAGCAGGTCGGATCGCTCGCGGTGCTCGAACCGCGGCACGCGGTTCCCCGTCAAAAACGGGTGCCCGTAAAAGCCGTTCTCGATGTATCTATTGAACTCATCAGGGGGGTTCAGGTCCGTGATCGCCTGGTTGCCCTGGAACTCGCCGAGGGGCGCGCCGAACCAGTCCCCGCCGTGATCGACCCCCCAGAGTTCCTGCGTTCCCGGGCGCATCAGCAACTCCTCGTTGTTGCGGATGCCCGATGCGAAGAGGCGCTTGCCTGTGCCGTCGAGTCCGAATGCCCAGATCTTCTGGCGCTCGGTCTCCTCCTGGTCAGAGATGTTTCCGCTGTCCCCGATGGAGGTATAGATCGTGTCGTTTGTCACGAGCAGCGAACGGTACCAATGGCCGCCCCCCTGCGGGAGTTGACCGTCGGGGATGATGTCGGTGATCTCATCTGCCCGCAGGTTTTGATCGGTGTCGCGTGCCTTTCCGATCGCGCCTGACGTCGCAAACCACAGGAAGCCGCCGGAGAAACAAAGACCGTGGACCTTCGGCCGACCGCTGATGAATACCTCGCGACGCTCGTACTTTCCGTCACCGTCCTCATCGCGGAACGCCAGCACATCGCCTCGGCCCGGACGCGACACGAAGAGTGTGCCGCTGTCGTCGAACGCCAGAAAGCGAGCGCCGGGCACGGTCTCGACCGCGACCGACACGGCGTAACCGTCGCGCACCGTGAAGTTGGCGGCTTCGTCACCTGGCCGTCCCGCGGAGTCGTCGATCGTGCGAGCGTTCGTGGGGGGAGTGCTGGCGGCCCCGGGGGGGATGACGTGTTCGGAAGCGACCGACTCGCTGGGGAATACCGCCGAGGCCTGCGCGAGAGCGGGCATGATGAGCAACAACAACGACGCGATAGTCTGAGCGGCCGGCTGTCTCACTTGCTGCTCTCCTCCGGACTGTTTGGCACACCGAGGTGCCGAGAAAGGAACGCGATGATGTCCGAAAGAACGGATTCATCAATGGTCAGTTCGATCTCCTGAACCTCATCCATGCTCCCGCTGAGCGCGGGCTGGAGCCGATGATTCAAGTTGTCGCCGATCCGCACCGTAATCTCGATCCCAACCTGCCCGCTCAACGCGGTCTTCAGCGCCGGAGCATTTGCCGATGCCGGGAATCGCACATCCTTGCCGCCCAGGATCGCCAGCGTTGGCTGCGAGAGACGGGCGAAAATCGGCGCGGGATCAAACGCAAGATTCCGGCGGAACTCGTCCGTGTTGATAATGAGATACTGCTGCTCGGCAAGCCCCTTCACCACGTCCGCACTCGCCTCGCCCAGTTGCTGCCGGCGCGCCGCTCGCTGCATCGTCATCTCGGATTCGATAGCGCTGATGACTTCCGGGCCCGGAACTCCCGCCACCAGCAGTTCGTAAGGCTTCATCATACTCGCGGCGCGCTCGGCCACAAACTCAGGCTTCTCTCCCTCACGCATCATTCCCTCGGAAACCTCCGCTCGCAGTTGGTCCAGCCCCGTCATCGCCTTCGGCGCAAGCATCACCAGACACTTTACTGGGCTTTTCGCCGCGACCGCTGCCACCGCGGCGGCGGTCCCGCCCTCGTTCAGGCCCACAAGCCCGATGCGTGCAGGGTCGATGCCTTGCTGTGTTGCGAGCCATGCAGCCCGCTCCGCGGCCTCCGACCCGAGTTGCTCGATCGTCAGTTGCGTTGCCGGAGCCAGACCCGGCCGGCTGGGCGTGCGGTTTTGGGTTCGGAGCGTGGCGAATCCTGCTCGCGCAAGACGATCCGCCAGCACGAGGAATGGCTTGTGACCCATCGAGGAGTGATCGACATCGTGTACGTCCAGGGCGGCGACAAGCACGACCGCGGGATGCGGTCCCGCCGTTCCGGGCAGCGTCAAAACTCCCTCGACCTCGACGGTCTCGCCAGCGCGCGTGCTGGGAACCTTCACCCGACGCTCCTCATATGGTCGGGTGGGAAGAGGGTGCTGTGGTCGCCGGGGCATGAAGTCGGCCGCTTCCGCTGCGGAAACTTTCCACATCCGGGCCGCAAGTTCGGCCGATCCGCCGATGAGCAGTTTGCCCGTTGCTGTGTCGCCTCCCACGGGCTCCCGGACCAGCGAGAACTGATTGGGCGCGGATTGGGGGTTCGCTGACGCCTGCACGAGATCGATGCGGGCAGGGGTAATGTCCGCGTTGAGCAACTCGACCGCCCACGCGCCACCGATCCCGACCGAGGGTGGGATGTCCAGCGCTCCCTTGGTCACGCCGCTCTCGCGCCACAGAGTGACCATAAACGGCAGCGTCGGATTCGCGGGTGCGCCAGTTTGCACAGCGCCGACCCAGTATTCCCTGCCGCCGGGTTCACCGATCTGCGCGCAAGCGAGCGTCCCTCCCCAGGCCTCGATCCACAGGACAAACAGCAGCCATCCGAATGATCTGGTTTTCATCGATCAAGTATCCCAAGGGCAGGTGCGTGAGACGAATACTATTGCCAAGCCCATCCTTCGTTCCCTGACCAATCAGCACGCCGATGAAGTTTATGGCCAGCCAATCCGGATGTCCTTTGCAGGCTGGTTGCCATCGGGCTTTCACCCTCATCGAACTGCTCATCGTCATCGCGGTCTTAGCGGCGCTGATTGGTCTACTGCTTCCCGCACTCTCGGGCGCTCGCGAGGCCGCTCGCACAAGCGTCTGCCTGGCGAACCAGCGGCAGATATTCCTCATCTGCCGGACCTACGCCGATGACAATCGGGGAATCGGCCCGGCTCTCGGCCAGCCCTACGCCGAACTCCCCAACTGGGCGTTGCAGGTGCAGATCGATGCCGGCCGGCAGGGGGTCACCACGGGCGAGTTGTATTCCAACGCTTCCGTTCTCGTGTGCCCCAGCGTCGATCGCGTCTACCCCGAGGTGATGACACGGACCTATGCCATGAACGCAACCGGACAGGCAGGCTCACCGGGCGACCTCCGCAGTTTCGATGACCCTGTCGAGAATCGTCGCGGGCACGTCGCGCTCGATCGGCTCTTGTTTCCGACGCTCACGCCCATGCTCATCGACTCAGCAGTGGATGCCCCGCCCGCGGACCCGAACGTGCCGCCGCCCACGCGCACAGCCAGCGTGATCGACTTCCGGCAGGCGGCGCACGTTAGCCTCCGCATCGGTGTCGTGCATCCGGGGCGCGGCGCCAAGGCATTCAATGTCGGTTGGTTCGACGGGTCTGTCCGATCCGCGCCGAAGCGTCCGGCGGATCAACTGCCAGCCGAGTGGCTGTTGCACCTGCCGGGCCCCTGACTCAGGCCGACTTACGACGACCGATGTCCTCGCGCCGCCAGTCGCGGACGATGGTGGACCCCTCGCCGCTCGGCCCACCCGGCCCGGTGCGCGACGCGGCGAGGCTGCGCAGTTGCTGCTCCAGCCGGTAGATATCGCGAGGATGCTCCACCCTGGAAAAGACGTCGGGCAGCAGGAGGATTCGCAGGGCCATCCTCGGGCACGGGATGCCGGGCGCAAACCCGCCGGTGGGCTCGGCGAACCCACGCGCTGGCAGGAGCGATGCGTGGTGGTCAAATGCCTCGATAAGCAGCCCAAGCCGCGCCTCCAGAACACCCTCGGACGCGGTGAGCAAGAGCCTGTCCTCGCCGAGGTGCGCCAGGAACGCATCTCCCGCCGGCGCAACCACCGTTTCGCGAACAAGGTCCGACAGTGCCCGGATCAGTCGGTCGCCGAGTTCGTAACCAAACGCCGCGTTGTAATCCGCGAAGCACCGGATGTCCACGAACGCCGCGTCGGCGTGGAAGTCGGGCTCGCGCCGGGCCGCGGGGTCAAGCCCGCGCCGGATCATCGCGCTCAGGTGCTGGTCAGCGCGGATGCGCGCGGGCAGCCCGGTGACCGGGGCCCGCCACGATTGCCCGAGTCTACCCTCGTGAGACGCTGCCCGCAGAAGGTCCCGCACCCGGACGATGCCGACAACCGATGCCCCGCTCGTGATCACCAGCGGGTCCGCGATCGTGTCCTCATCGAGCGTACACGCAACTTCGAGCGCCTCATCGATGGTCGCGCCCGTGGGCAACTGATAAGTATCCTGGCGCAGGATCGCGCTGAGCGGGGCGCTCACGCTCGCGGTCGCCGATTCATCAAGCACTTGCCGCCGCCCCGCCCAACCCAGCACGCGCCGCCCGTCGAGCGCCACAACGCCGGCCATGCTCTCGTCCCCATCGAGCAACGCAGCGGCCTGGCCAATCGTCATGTCGGTCGTCGCCGTCAGCACCGGACGACAGACCTTTGTCAGCGATGCCGAAGCCGGATTGGGGATCGCCACGGCGTCCACTTCGGCCCAGCGGCCGCGAACTTCCGAGATGAAGCGCGGGTCAAACGTCTGCGAGCGCTCGCCTGGCCGTCCGAGGTAGTAGCCCTGCGCATACCGCACGCCGAGCGAGGTCACTGTGGACAACTCTACCTTGGACTCGATGCCCTCCGCGATCACGCTCACGCCGCTGAGGCGAGAGAAATGCACGAAGAAGCGCACGAGGTTCTGGCGATACTGATCGCTGTCGATGCCGCGGACGAACTCGCGGTCGAGTTTGATCCACTTGGGCCGTAGGGCCATCATGCGGTTCAGGCCGCTGGTCCCCGCTCGGGCATCGTCGATCGCAACCTCAAAGCCCCGGCCCATCGCACGCGGAACCTGGGCCGACAGCCCCGGTACGTCCTGGTCGTCCGAGAGTTCGGTAATTTCAAGCACGATGCGGTGCGGGGAGAGTCCGTTTGTCGACTCCACCGAGTGCGTGAGTGCATCGAGGAACCGTACATCCGCGAACACCACGGGAGTCGTGTTGAGGAAAAGACGGATGTCCGACGGCCATCCCGCGGCCGTTTCGATCGCCGCATTTCTCGTTACCGCTTCCAGGTCCCAGAGCAATCCATGCGCAGCAGCGCAGTGGAACAACGCCCCTGGATCGGTAAAGCCGGACTCTGGTGCAAGGCGGGTGAGTGCCTCGTAGGCAACGATCATGCCGTCGTTCAGGTCGACGATCGGCTGGAAAGCCACACGCACCTTGCCCGAGGCGATCACATTGACGACGCTCTGCCTGGCACGCGCGACGTGGTTTTCCGGCCCGACCATTCGCTTCCAATCGGGCGAGGTTCGCCCATAGCCGCGAGGTGTTACCTTGGACCCCCGGCCAGTGGCGATGTGTTGTCCGCATATCGACATGCGCGGTTGGCCACTTGTGCGGGTTGCGCCTTGGGTGAGGCTGGTCGCTTCTCGCGTGCAGGTTATCGAGGACGCGCCACGGTTATCGTCCGGTCAGTCGAACCGGAAAACTCCCTTGCGCAGCCCATAGATGTATGCCACCACGGTCGTCGCCATGAAGAACAGGATCCGGCCAAGCCAGATCGTTCCATCGGGGCTTTGGTGGTCGATGTTGACGAAGGTCGTCGCCCACGGATAGAGAAAAATGATCTCGATGTCGAACACCAGGAAGACCATTGCGATCAGGTAGAACCGCACGTTGAAACGCTTCCGGGCGGTGCCCACGGGGTTCATGCCCGACTCGTACGTCAGACTCTTGATCGCCCCGTCACGCCGCGGCCCGATCATCTGCGACATCACCACGTTCATGATCCCGAACACGACGGCCATCGTGATCAGAATGAGTACGGGGATGTACGAGCCGATGTCGGTCTCCGCCAGAGAGAGCGGCGGAGCAAGCAGGGCGGTGGGAACGTGGGAGGTCATCTGCCGGATGTTAGCATGTCCAAGCCTGCCAATCAGGCAGTGCGATGGCGCAGCCAAGTGCCGCTGACAGCCTTGGAGAGACACGCAACTTGCGCCTGCAGGGCCATTCCAAGCATCAAAGTCTTTTGTACCACCCAAAGCCTGTGGCACTCCAGTTGCCCAAGGATTCGGCACACCGGGTCTCCGCGTTCCCATTATCGACGCGGCGTTTCGGCTCCTTCCGCCTGAACAGGTGGCTGAACATCCATGTTCGTCCAAAGTCCCCCCACGCTTCGGAGAATCCGCCAATGGCCGTCAAGGAACTGACTTTCGACATCGAGGCACGCCAGGCTCTGCTCGCGGGTGTCGAGAAACTCGCACGCGCTGTGAAGTCGACACTCGGGCCGCGCGGCCGGAACGCGATCCTCGACAAGTCCTGGGGCGGCCCCACCGTCACCAAGGACGGCGTGTCCGTCGCCGAGGAGATCGAACTCCGCGACAAGGCCCAGAACATGGGCGCTCGTCTCGTGAAGGAAGCCGCGAGCAAGACCAGCGATGAGGCTGGCGACGGCACAACCACGGCGACGGTGCTCGCCGAGGCGCTCTTCCGCGAGGGACTGAAGTACATTGCCGCCGGGGTCGACCCCAACGCACTGATCCGCGGCATGAAGAAGGGTGTTGAGATCACCGTCGGCGAGATCAAGAGTCTCAGCAAGCCGGTGGATCGCTCGCCCCGGAGCGGCGACATCCAGAACATCGCGACCATCTCGGCCAACAACGACCCTTCGGTCGGACGCATCATCGCCGACGCGTTCGCCAAGGTCGGCGCTGACGGCGTTATCACGATCGAAGAGGGCAAGACCCAGGACACCACGGTCGATGTGGTCGAGGGAATGCAGTTTGATCGCGGCTACATCTCGCCAAACTTCGTGACCAACACCGAGGAAATGTCGGTTGAGTTTGAGAAGGCCCTTGTGCTGATCCACGAGGACAAGATCGAGAGCGTCTCCAAACTCGTGCCGCTCCTCGAAAAGGTCATGCAGGCCAAGAAGCCCCTGCTCATCATCGCCGAGGACATCTCGGGCGAGGCCCTCTCAACGCTCGTCATCAACAAACTCCGCGGCACGTTGCAGGTGTGCGCCGTCAAGGCCCCCGGCTATGGCGACCGCCGCAAGGCGATGCTCGAGGACATCGCGGTTCTCGTCGGCGCTGAGCCGATCATGAATGACCTGGGCATCGAACTCGACAAGGTCGAACTCGCCCAACTCGGCCTCGCGAAGAAACTCGAAGTCGATGCCGACAACACCACGATCATTGAGGGTGCCGGCTCGGTCAAGGACATCAAGGCCCGCATCGAGCAGATCAAGCGGGAGATCGAGTCCACCACCAGCGATTACGACCGCGAGAAACTCCAGGAGCGGCTCGCCAAACTCTCCGGCGGCGTGGCGCAGATCAATGTCGGCGCGGCGTCCGAGGCCGAACTGAAAGAAAAGAAGGCCCGTTTCGAGGACGCCCTGCACGCGACCCGCGCGGCGGTCGCCGAGGGCGTCGTCCCCGGCGGCGGCGTGTCCTTCATCCGGGCCCGCGATGCGATCGCGGCCCTGAAGGAGTATCGCGCCGTCTACGGCAAGCCCGGCGACAAGGGCGAGGACAAGACCGCCGACGATGTCGGCCAGGCCCGCTACGACTTCGCCGCGGGGCTTGATGTGGTGATGAAGGCGCTCGCGCTCCCGCTCCAGACCATCGCCGACAACGCGGGCGAGAAGGGCACAGTGATCGTCGCCAAGGTCAGCGAGGGCAAGGGCGCGTTCGGCTTCAACGCTCTGACGCTCGAGTACGGCGACATGCTCAAGGAAGGCGTGTTGACACCCGCGAAGGTCGATCGGTGCGCGATCCAGAACGCGTCGAGCGTGGCGACGATGCTGCTCGCCGCGGACTGCGTGATCACCGAGAAGCCCAAGGGCAAGGACGATCACGACCACGGGCATGGGCACGGCGGTGGTGGCGGCGGCATGCCGGGCATGGGAGGAATGGGCGGCATGGGTGGCATGGGCGGCGGGATGGGGTTCTAGCCCTCGCCCGCTACGAACATTCGATCAAGCCCCGTTCAAGGAAGCCAATGAAGTTCCGCATCGTGATCGAACAGGATGAGGATGGAAGGTTCGTCGCCTCTGCGCCGTCACTCCCGGGCTGCTGGAGCGAGGGCGGCACTCGTGAAGAGGCCATGCACAACATTGCCGATGCGGTGCAAGGGTACCTCGAAAGTCTTGAAAAGAGCGGCGATCCGATACCGATGCCGATCACCGAAGAAGTCATCGACGTGCCACTGAAACGGAAGGCCGGATAGGTGGGCAAACTGCCGGTGATCTCGGGTGCGCAGGCAGTGAGAGCGTTTCAGCGTGTCGGCTATGCAGTGAATCATCAGACCGGAAGTCATGTCATTCTTCGACGAGAAAACCCGCCGCATCGGCACCTCTCCGTTCCAAATCACAAGGAACTTGTTAGGGGCCTGCTGCGGGGACTGATCCGCGATGCCGGGCTGACGGTGGACGAGTTCCATCGATTGTTGTAACAAACTTTGGGCCTCAAGTGAAGGAGTCTGCCACATGGCAAAGGCAAGCGATCTGATGGGTCGGAGCGGCGCGGGCGTATCGGGCGGAAACATCCCGCCAAAGCCCGCCAAGAAGGGCCAGTCCGGCCCCGCCGACCATCGCAACCAGAACAAGTCCTTCGGCGGCAAGCCGACGCAGGGATATCAGCCTGCGGGCGGCGGCAAGGCACCGGTCGGACGGCGACCGAAAGTCTGAAATCTCTGAATCGCTTCTCGGCACCGACGCCACAATCCTGACGCCGCTTCGGCATCGGGGTCGGCGTCCGCAAATCTCGAAACGCATCACCGGAGTTCTCCGCATGGCCATCAAGCCCCTCGAAGACCGCGTCCTTGTCAAGCCCACCGAAGCCGATTCCAAGACCGCCTCGGGCATCTATCTGCCGGAGGCAGCCAAGGAGAAGCCCGTCCGCGGCCAGGTGGTCGCCACCGGCCCGGGCAAGCGTCTGGAGAACGGCAAGCGCGCCGAGATGTCCGTCCGCAAGGGCGACACCGTGTTCTACGGCAAGTACGCCGGGACCGAGGTCGAACTCAAGGGCGACAAGATGCTCATCCTCCGCGAGTCCGAGTTGCTCGGCGTCGTCGAGGGCTGAGCCCGCCGAGTCCGGTCGCGAGTCCAGCGTTCCTCTCGCGTTCCACGACCGCCCGCGCCCCTACGCTTCCTGCTGAACCGGGGAGGCGGAGGGTCCGCACAGGAGTTGTGATGCCGCTGTCCAAGTCCAGCCCGTCCGGCGGACTTCTTGTCCGCCAGATCAAGGCGGCGATGCCGTCGCGGCTGAAGGCGGCACTGCGCCCGGCGGTCAGGGCCATTGCTCCGGATGTGCCTGATGCACTTCCCCCGGCACCCACCGACCCGCTCGCCTTCTGCGATTCGCCATTGCCCAACGCCTGGACGGTGCGCAGCCCGAAGACCGGCCTCGAGCACCGGTTCTTCTACCTCTGCGGCTGCTGGAAGAGCGGCACGCACTGGGT
>CAYMWG010000065.1:0-11869 GCA_964393765.1 uncultured Phycisphaeraceae bacterium | reverse complement strand
ATGGAGCCAGCCTCCCCACACCCGCGCACGCCCGCACAGTCAGTCCACGCGCCGGCGGCCGTGGGGGGGGCCGGTCTTTCCGGTCGCGCCGACTCCCTCGACGCCGTCACGCACGCCGTCGCGCAGGTGCGCGAGGGTCTTCGTGGCGAGCGCCCCAACGTAGTCTTCCTCTTCCTCTCGGTCCACCACGTCCACATGGCCCGCGCGGTCGCCGCGGCGGTGCGGGCCGCGCTCGGCCCTGAGATTCTTCTCGGCGTCTCCGGCGAGGGCGTGGTAGGTGGCGGGGCGGAACTTGAGAACACGCCCGGCCTCGCGCTGGTAGGGATGCACCTGCCGGGGGTCTCCATGCGGGCCTTCCGAACCGACCAGTGGCCCGCGATGAAGGAACCGCCCACCGACGACTCGCACCTCCGCGATATCGCGGCCTCCGCCGGAATCGGCCCCGGATACCGCGGCACCGTCCTCCTCGCAGACCCGTTCTCGGTGCCCATGAACGCCATCCTGCCCGCCCTCGCCCGCGCGCGCGCCCTCACCGGCCCGTCCGGAACACCGCCAATCCCCCCGGGTGAGGCCAACCATGCCGCGCCCACGCCGCTCCCCCCGATCATCGGCGGCCTGGCTTCCGCGGCCAAGCGGCCCGGCGGGAACGTGCTGATCCTCAACGATTCGATCGCCAACACCGGCGGCATCGGCGTCTCCTTCTCCGGGCCGATCCGGATCGACGCGGTCGTGTCGCAGGGGTGCAAGCCCGTCGGCCCGCCGCTGGTCATCACTTCCGGCAAGGGCCAGATGGTCACCGGCCTTGGCGGTCGTCCCGCGATGCACGTCCTCTCCGAGATCATCGAGTCGCTCGACGAGGCGACGCGCGAGCGGCTTCGCAAGGGATTGTTCGTCGGACGCGCCGTCTCCGAGTACAAGGACCGCTTTGGGCGCGACGATTTCCTGATCCGCAACGTGGTGGGCGTCGAGCAGTCCACCGGCGCGATCGCCGTGGCCGACCTGCTCCGCATCGGGCAGACGATCCAGTTCCATGTGCGCGATGAGGCGACCGCCGGCGAGGACCTCTCCCTCCTGCTCGACGGCCAGCAACTGCGAGATGACCCGTTCGCGGCGCTTCTCTTCACCTGCAACGGGCGCGGCTCGCGCCTCTTTTCCAAGCCCCATCACGATGCGACAATGATCTCCGCGGCGTTCGCACGCCCGCGCGAGAGCGACCCGTTCGCTCCCGTCCCGGATGCTCCAGAGTCGCGATTGGCCCGGAAGTTCATGCCCCTGGGCGGATTCTTTGCGGGCGGCGAGATCGGCCCCATCGGCGACGGCGTCTTCGTCCACGGGCAGACGGCCTGCCTGGCGCTTTTCCGGGCTGGGTAGCCGCGCGGCTGAACGCATCAACCCGGGCAAGATGCCCGTGCTACATCGGCGCCGGCTCAATCCGGCCGCGGCATTCGCCAAAGCCGATCCGCCGATAGCCTTCGCGCTCGCAGAACGCCTTCATGATCACCTCGTCCCCATCGGTCAGGAACGTCCGCGCCTCTCCGCTCGGCAGATCGATGGGCCTGCGGGGGAGTGGCTTGCCATCTGGGCCGTTGCCCTGCCATGTGCGCTCCAGAAGGCAGCCGCGGGACTCGGGCGTCGGCCCCGAGATGGTCCCCGAGCCGAGCAGGTCGCCCGCCTGAAGGTTGCAGCCGTTGCTGGCGTGATGCACGAGCAACTGGTCCACCGTCCAGTACATGTCCTTGAAGTTCCCGCGTGAGATGAGGACGGGCGCGAGCGACCTCTGCCGCATCTGCTCGCTCTGGAGCCACACCTCGACGGTGATGTCGATGGCCCAGTCTCCACTGCCGCGGAGATAGGGGAGCGGCTCGGGGTCCGAAGGGTCTCGGCGTGGCCCGGCCGTGCGGAACGGCGCGAGCGCATCCATAGTCACGACGAAGGGCGAGAGCGTTGACGCGAAGTTCTTCGCCAGGAACGGGCCCAGCGGCTGGTACTCCCACTTCTGGATGTCGCGCGCCGACCAGTCGTTGAGGATGCACATGCCAAAGAGTTGCTCGGCGACATCGGCGATCGCGATCGGCTCGCCGAGGTCGTTCCCCCCGCCGACATACACGCCCAGTTCCATCTCGTAATCAAGCAACTTCGACGGCCCGAAGCCCGGCCCAGCACCAGGCTCAATGTCGGGCGGCGGCAGTTGCCCCAGCGGCCTCCGCACCGGCCAGCCCGATGCGACCAGCGACGATGCCCGCCCGTGGTAGCCGATCGGGACGTGCTTGTAGTTGGGGAGCAGCGGGTTGTCCGGCCGGAACATCGAGCCCACGTTCGTCGCGTGGAACTTCGAGGCGTAGAAGTCCGTGTAGTCGAACACGGTCATGGGCATGACGAGTTTCGCCGCGCCGAGCGGGCTGAGCGCCTTCTCGCGCAGGCGCCGGACACGCTGCCCGCCACCCGAATCCTCCCGCAAGAACTCCTGGAGCTTCGTTCTGACCTCGCTCCACAAGTGCGGCGAGCCCGCGATGAAGTTCCACGTCGGCGCGTGCAGCATGTACGCAAGGTCGCCCTCAGGGTCGCCCAGCACGCCCGACATTGCCAGCGTCGAGACATCCAGCAACTGGTCTCCGATCGCCACCCCGAGGTGCCCGTGCGAGTGCCCATCGTGCTCGGCGTTGAAGGCGCAGAGCGCGAGATTCTGGATCGGGAAGTCCGTGGCCGGGTCGTTGGCGGATTCGACCCAGGACTTCATCTCCGGGTCGTGCGTCGCGTTCACATGCGTGTCGGGTGTGCTGGACATAGGGCTGAGGATACGGTGTGTGGTGGGCCGGCACTCCGTGCCGGGCATTATGAGCGCGGTGTTCGGGCAACGCCATCTCAGACCAGCCCCAACCCCTTCAACTCCCCCACCGGCTCCTCGAACGAGCACGATCCGTACGAAAGCGCGAACTGCTCGCGGGCGCGGGCGACCTGCACCCGCTCAAGGCCGATGCCCAGCGTCGCAAGCATGACCGCATCGCGCGCGAACTTGAACATCGACGGGTCCGATTCCTCGAGCAGCCGCGCCGCGCCCTCAACATTCCCGCGCCGCGCGTGGATCAGCGCCGCGGCCAAAAACACATTCAAGAACCCGTGCATCAACCCCTTCGGCGCATCCGCCTCGTACGTCAGCGGGTACTGCGCGCGACAGGCATGGTGCAGACCCGCGGTCGCCTTGAACGGAACCTCCGCCGCGTCGCACGCGAGGATGAACTCCGCCACCGCCGCCGATGCCGGGATCGCGTCCGCCGTCACGCCGCCCGTTC
Organism: uncultured Phycisphaeraceae bacterium; assembly: GCA_964393765.1. Classification (GTDB taxonomy): domain Bacteria; phylum Planctomycetota; class Phycisphaerae; order Phycisphaerales; family UBA1924; genus JAHBXL01. The sequence continues at coordinate 8,579 of CAYMWG010000065.1, read as the reverse complement.
GCAACTTGGCCGCGCCATCGACGCCCGCGAGCGCGGCGATCATCCCTCGAAAATCCGGAGGCGGCGCATTGGCGGCAGCCAGCACGGGAATCTCAAAGAACGGAAAGACCGCGTCGGCGTCCGGCAGGAGTTCGATGGTGTCGTCGATCCACGCCGCGCCCGTATTCCCGGTGCCGCTGACGGGCACCTTCAGTTCGATCGCGTCGATCACCGCCATGCCCTGCTCGGGGTTCTCGTGCGAGTGGTTGAACGCGAAGATCGCGTCGAGGTTGTCATCGAGGTCACCATCGATGATCGCGGAGATGGGCCAGGGGTCCCCGCCGCGCGGCTCATCAGGAAACCGGCTGATGGGCAGGAAGTCGCGTGCCGCCGCCGCGAACTCCCCGATCCGCGTCGCCGGCAGGATAAACCGCCCCAGCATCCAACCGTCAGGGGACGCGACATACCTCGCGTAGTTCCCAACCGCCGCGGCCATCGAGAGTTTCGCGGGCGGAAACAGCCCGGCGTAGTCGATCAGACCCTCGACCAGAACATGAATCGTCTCGGGCCCTTCTTCATCGCGCCGCGCCGGATTCTGCATCGCCATGCTCCATGCTCTTGGTGGGCCGCCACTCCATGCCGGTCCCCGTTGCTCTCGCTCTCATTTCGCCAACTTCGCCACCAGCCGCCAGATGTCGTGCGGCGAGAGTTCCCGCCCGGCCTGCTGGTTGAACGCCTCGACCAGCCCGTCGAAGCGCGGGTCATACGGCAACTGGTCGCGTTGCCCCAGCGACCCGGTCATCGCCTCGATGAGTTCGCGCAGCAGCGATTCCTCCTCCTCCGAGATCCGCGGCGGCGTGCTCGCCGCGCGCCCCGCCGGCGGCAGTTTCCCCGCCTTGCGAAGGTTTTGGAGCCGATGCAGCGCAGCCCGCTTGCCCGTGCCCGCGACAGCGCTTTCCACCTCCGCATGAAGCGTATCAAAATCTTCCGTGTACGGGAGGTCGTCGAGCGTCCGACCGATCCGCCGGTAGGCCGCCAGCAACGCGACATCGAGCAACTGCCGTGCTTGTGCAGCGGGCGCGCAGTGTGAGTCGCCCTCACCCCCGAAGAGCATTGCCGGCGCTGCCTCATTCTCTTGGTGGGCCCGCATTCCGTGCGGGCTTTCCTGGTGGGCCGGCACTGCGTGCCGTACCTTGCCGCCGGCTGTGCCCGCTTCCCGGTCCGGCAGGCTCCCCAGCCAGTCGCGATAGCCCCCCGGTCCCGAACCCGCGTGCCCCGCCGACTTGTACGCCGCGGCCACGTTCTTCGCGCCCAGCACCGCAAATACCGCTCGATCGGCGCTGATCTTCGAGAATCCCGCCTCATGCACCGCCGCGTTGAACTCCTCGAGCGTGAGATCGCTCAGCGTGTGCCGTCCGTTGGCATCGCACTGTTTTACCAGCGCACCCACGATCTGATGCGCAGTGCGGAATGGCACGCCCTTGAGCACCAGGTATTCGGCTAGTGCGGTTGCATCCGGAAACCCGCGATCGAGCCCGCCGCCGGCGCGATCGATCCGCGCCTGATCAAACGTAGCGCTCGCCACGATGCGTGCGGCCATCACGATGCAGTCGAGAGCCGTGTCGTACGCCGCGAACAGCAGCCGCTTGTCCTCCTGCAGGTCGCGGTTGTAGGCCAGCGGCAGGCCCTTGCAGGTCGTGAGCAGGCCGACGAGCGAACCGATAATGGTCCCGCTGCGCCCCCGGATGAGTTCGAGCATGTCAGGGTTGCGCTTCTGGGGCATCATCGAGGAGCCCGTTGTGAACGCGCTGGCGAGTGTTAGGAACCCGAACTCCGTTGTGCAGTAGATTACCCACTGTTCCGCCAGACGCGACAGATGCACCGCGATGCGTGAGAGCAAGTACCCAAAGTCGAGCGCCTCATCGCGCGAGGCGGTGGAGTCGATCGAACTGGTGGACGGCCCCGCGAACCCGAGCGATCCGGCTGACGCGTCTCGGTCCAGCGGCAGGATCGACCCCGCGACCGCTCCCGAGCCCAGCGGCGACGACATCAAGCCCAGTTCATCGCGCATCTGCGAGCGGCAGAGTTCCTGGTCGCGCCGGAACATCGACCACCACGCCATGCACTCCGCCCCTAGTGTCCCCGGCTGAGCCCGCTGCATGTGCGTGTACGTCGGCAGCACGACCTGTCCCTGCGCGCGGGCAAGACCCTCGAACGCCGCGAGCAGATCATCGAGCGCACGCTCGATCGTTGGCCCCGCCTCATCCCGCAGCCACAGCCTCAGGTCCAGCGCGACCTGGTCGTTCCGCGACCGGCCCGTGTGCAGTTTCCGCCCCGGATCGCCGACCTTCTCGATCAGTGCCGCCTCGATGCACATGTGTACATCTTCGAGATCGACCTTCCACCCCGGCCACGCGCCGGGGACGCCCACCGACCGCACCCCCGCCGGCGCACCCTCGATATCCCGTTTGATCTCCGCCAAGCCACGTTCGATCGCCGCAAGGTCTTCACTCGAAATCAACCCCACCTTCGCGAGCATCTGCGCATGCGCAAACGACCCACGGATGTCCGCCGCGTACAGCCTCGTGTCGTACGACAGCGACTCGACGAACCTCGCAGCGAGCGGGTCGGTGGCCGATCCCTCGCCGGTCTTGGCGTGCTCCCACGGCTTGGGCGTGCTCATGGCCAGAGGTTAGACATTCTTGGTGGGCCAGCACTCCGTTCCGGCGATGCACTATCCCAAGCCGATGTCACGCCCACGATGAGGCGACCAGAGTCGCTGAATCGTGGCCATCGTTGGCTCACTTTCCTGCCTGCTCCGGTCGTTGATCGGGCAGATTCTCAAACAGCGCCCCCGGCCTCGCAAACCCGCCCTCCCCGTTCACCTCCGCCACCCACACCTGGCTCGACGGCTTGGGCTCATCGCCGACTATCGGCCCGCGCTGCGCTGTCCACATCATCAACTTCCCGTCATCGCTGAAAACCGGCAGCACATCCGCCCCGTTGCCGAACGTCACGCGCCGCTGCCGCAGGTTCGCGCTTGGCTTGGCCGGGTCCACCTCGACCGCGAAGATCTCATAGTTGCTGTGGCGCGTCGGGTCCACCGCCGAACTCCCGTACACCAAAAACTTCCCCGACGGGTGCCAGAACGGAGCCCAGTTCACCGCCGAGTCATCCGTGAGTTGGAGTTCGCGCCTGATCCCGACCGGCGCCCCGTCCTTCCAGTCCAGTTCGGCAATAAAGAGTTGCAGGAGGTCATCGCCGCGCCGATCCGAGCGGTAGCAGATCCACTTGTCATCCGGCGAGAAGAACGGCCCGCCGTCGTAGCCATCCGCCACCACCAGCGGGGTGTGCGTCTTCTGTGTCGTGTCGTACACAAAGATGTCGGCATCCGGGCGGCCGCGGCTCGGCTCGTCCCGCACATGCGAGTACAGCACGAACCGCCCGTCTCTGGTAAACGAGCATTCCGCATCGTAGTTGGGGCGCGTGAACAGCGGATCGGGCGTGCTGCCCGACTTCGCCGGGCCGCGGTCATGGTTGCTCCCGCCCGCGCCGCCACCGATAGCGAAGACGCTCTGCTCGACGATCTCCATCTCGTCGGGGAACATCCACACATACTTGCGGCTGCCGACTTGAAAGCCGGATTTCTGATCCTTGGCGGGCGGCGTGCGCGTCGAGCCGTAGATCACGCGAGAGAGGTTCTTCGGGTCGAACCACCCGCAGGTGTTCGCGCTCCCCGGCGGGCTGATGCGCACGGGCTCATCCGTCCCGGTGATCCGCCCGCGCCCGTCCCGCACCAGTTTCGCAACGTACATCGCATAAAATGGATCTTCCTTCTCACCGGCGACGGGAACCGCCACCGCCTGAAAGATCACCCACTGCGGCGGGGTCGAATGGTCAAAGTACGCCTCGCCCGCCTTGAGAAAGCGGTCGCGCGCGGTGATCTGCACATGATTCGTCAGCAGCGGCGCTTCGAGAGCCTTCCAGTCCAGTTTCGCGGCCGGCGCAGTCGCATCGCCGACAGGACGCGCGCTGGCAGGAGCGGGGGAGGGGGTCGGCGTGAGTGGGGGGGCCGGAACAGGCTGCACAGCGCACGCGCTGTACACCGTGATCGCGGCGAGGAGTGGCATCAACAAGAGCGTTCCCTTTCGCAAGATGACCAAGGGTATTCGTCTCTCGGTAGGCCATCCGTTCCTGGCGCGCCGAAAGTCGGGCCGGCGGACCGCGTCCCAGGCGCGCTTTAGACTTCCGCGCTCCGTCGCTCCGTTCGCTTCACTGCTTTGCTGCTCCCTCCTCGCTGCTCCTGCTTTCTGTACTCTGTTTTTTGCTCTCTGCTCTCTGCTCTCTGATCCCTTTCCCTGACTCCACCATGCCCCTCATCGTCCATGCCACCGACCGCTACGTTGTCGCCCACAAGCCCGCAGGCCTGCTATCCGTCCCCGGAAAAGCCGCGGATAACAAAGACTGTGTCGCGGCCCGGATCGCGGCCCTCTTCCCACACGCCACCGGCCCGCTTGTCGTTCATCGCCTCGATATGGATACTTCCGGCCTGATTGTCCTGGGCCTCGATGCCGATGCCCAGCGAGAACTCTCCGGCCAGTTCGAGTCGCGCCTCGTGGAGAAAGCCTACATCGCGCTTGTCGAAGGAATCCTGGGCCGCGATGCGGGCACCATCGATGTCCCGATGCGCCCGGACATCGACAACCGGCCGTACCAGATCATCGACCCCGACCGGGGCCGCCAAGCGGTCACGCACTGGACCGTGCTGGCGTTGGAAACCGATCGGACGCGACTGCGCATGGTTCCGCTGACAGGGCGGACGCACCAACTCCGCGTGCACGCGGCCCACATGGGCCACCCCATCATCGGCGATGTGCTCTACGGCCCGCAGCACGACCACCACCCGGGCGGGCGACTGATGCTTCACGCCAGCGAACTCAGTTTCCGTGAGCCGGGCACGGGCAGCCGGGTGCGCTTCACCAGCGCCGCGCCCTTCTGACACCGTGCCGTTGACCCTCAGGTCACTGCTCTTGAACACCCGGCACTACACCACCTCGGTCGCGGGCGTAGCCGTCCGCGCTACCGTCAATCCCGCCCTCAGCATCACGCCGTGCAACCCAACCACATCCGTCTGGTCGAACGCGCCTGTGTCGTGGCTGTCCGCATCAAACACGCCCCAGCAACTTCCATCGGCCTCCAGCATTGGGAGCACAACCTCGGACCGATCGCGCGGATCGCACGCGACATACCCAGCCCCGAGATTGGCGACATCCATGACAACCAGCGCTCGCCCCGACAGGAACGCCCTGCCGCACGCCCCGTGCAGGCCGATGGGTGAGCACGCCGGCTTGTCGCGCCGAGCCGCCAGGACCATCTCCCGCGCGTCCGAGCTCTTCAGATAGAACCCGAGCCACGACACCCGCTTGTCGGCAAGTTCATCCCACAGCGCATCGACCACGCGCTGCATGCGATCATCGCGCGAGCCCGTCGCGGTCATCACCGCAGCGACACGCTCGTAGTCTCTGAACATCGCTCCGCTGCCCATGCGCAAAGGATACCCGTTGGCCCTGATGAGGCCTCAAGGACACCATCCCGGGCGCAACGCTCAGGCTCGCGCCTTCTGCTCTCTGTTTTTGCTTTCTGCTCGCTCGTTCCGCTTACACCGTCGCCGAGGTGTACGGCAGGAGCCCGAGGAAGCGGGCCCGCTTCATCGCCTGCGCGACCATCCGCTGCTCGGCTGCGGAGGTCTGGAGACGCTTGCGCCCGTAGATCTTGCCGTTGGGCGACATCATCCGGCGGAGCGACTCGACGTCCTTGTAGTCCACATAGCGGACGCCGTTGAAGCCTTCCTTGACGACCTTGATCTTTGGCTGCGTGCCGAAACGGGCAAATCGGGACATCGGGATACCTCGTCATGGGCGTTCGGCCCGGGACCGCGTGCAACCAGCACGACTCCCCGGGCGACGGGTGGGTGAACTGAAGGGTGGAAGCCTAGGCACCCGTCGCGACAGGATCGACGTCACCCCGCTTCCTCTCTGCTCCCTCTGTGTTCCTTCCCATCGGTTTCTCCGATCAGCACCGACGGCACAGCGCCAGCGCGTGCCGCCGCGTCGCCACGATCATCACCGCCGCGGCCAGCATCGCGACATCCTGCACGATGTGGCACCAGCCCACCTTGTCGGGGCAGAACGGCGACATGTCCCCGAAACACCCGCAATCGACATTCAGGTCCCGCGCCAGCACAGACAGCAGCAGCGCGATGAACACGCCCAGCATCCCGGCAATCACCAGAGCGGACCCGCGCGTCCACACCCCGACAATCAGCAGCACGCCCGCGACCAACTCGATCCACGGAGTGGTGAAGGTCGCGCCGCGCACCGCCCAGTCCGGCAGGCCGAGTTTGAATGCCTCGATCGTCCAGGCAAAGCCCTGCGGCCCGCTGCTCGTGGCGGGACCGTCGCCCTTGGGCACGAGTTTGTTGTAGGCCGCGTAGGCGAACAGCCCGCCCAGGATGAGGCGCAGCGGCACACAGACCCACCCCATGAGACCAGGACGGATGTTGCCTGCCGGAAGTTGGTTCGTGTGCGTGCCGCTCATTCCTGTCCCTCGCCCGTCTCGATCGGGTGGCCCGCGGCCTTCCAGCCCGGGAATCCGTCGTGCATGACATAGATCGTCTTGAAGCCCGACGCCTCCAGCAACTGCGCAACGTGCTCGGATTCGTCACAGTCGCCGCCGCTGCAATACACAACCAGCGTCAGGTCCTTGGGAAAGTTCGCAACCCAGCGCGGGTCGCCGCTCTTGAACGAAGCCATGTCGGCGCGGAACGCCCCGGCGACGTGACCCTCGGCATACACCTCGCTCTTGCGTGCATCGACGAAGATCGAGTTCTGGTCAAAGAGCGCCTTGCCCTGCTCGATGGTGATGTGCCCTGGCGGGAGCGACGCAACCGCCTTTGGGGTGGGTGGCGTCACAGCAGGATCGGCCTTCGGCTGAACGGTCGGCTCGCCGTCGGGCATTGCGGGCTTCTCCACCGGCTTGCCATCATTGGAAGCAGGTGCCACGGGTTTGACGACCGGCGGCTCAGGCTCGCGCCCCAACGGCGGCGGCGGCGGTGGAGGGACAGTGCGACCGAGTTTCACCTTCTCGTTTCGAATCGCAAGATCTGCAAGTCCGATGCCACCTCCGATGGCGATGACCAGGACGGCGGGCAGGATGACGCGCGAAACGCTCATGTGTGCAATCCTATTTTCGACACCTGGTCGTCGTGCATTGTTGCCAAAAGAAACCGCCCCCGGAGGCGCGCCCCGCCTTCTTCAAGACCTTGGTCCGCGGCTCCGAGGGCGGGTTGTAGGCCGCGGCGCGTCCGCGTGTGCCCTTGGGGCAAGCACGTCGCGCCTCGGGGATTAGGGCTTGGTGGGGGTAGGTACTGGGGCCGGAACGGCCGGTGCGCCCTTGGTCGGATTAGGAACGAGTGTGCCGGGAACCGGACCCGTGGGACGCCCCGGTGACGGGTTGCGGATGGATGCGCTGAACGGGATGCGGAGCGTCTCGCCGCCGTCAACATCGGTCTCGACGATCACCGTCCCTTGGACATAGCCCGCCGTGGCCGGGGTGACGCCCGCGAGCGTGAGCGTGTGGTACTTCCCGCCCTCGCCCGCGACCACGTCCGATGCGAGGCTCATGTCGTCGCGGGAATCGACCTCGACCGAGCGGACCTTGAAGGCCGTCCCGTTCCGGCTGTCGATGCGCACCTGGGTGCTGAATGCCGTGCCGGGCGTGAAGACGCGAAGGAACGCGTTGGCGGGGTTCGCCCGCGCGGTCCCGACGATCTGCGCCGACACCATCACGGGCATCGGCTCGACCCGATCATCGTTGGTCTTGACCGTCAACTGCGCGACAACGTCGCCGATGTCCGCGCCCTTGACGACCTCGATATCGACCTCGACCTTGGAGACCTTCTCCCCGTCGACCTCGGTCGCCTGCGGCTCGCCGAACTTCGCGACCACGCTTGGATTGTTCGATTCGACGCTCAGGATCGCAAAGCCGTCCATGCGACCCGTCACGGTGAACTTGGAAGTCGCGCCGTTGCGGTGATCGACCTCGGGCAGATGTACCTTGGCGGGCTCGATCGTCGTCAGCGCCTTGACGGTGGAGGTCAGCACGACCGACTGCGGCGTGTACTTCTGCGCCGGCTCCTGCACCGTGATGGTCAGCGTCTTGGTCTGTGTGCCATTGCGGCCCTTGGGGTTGAAGCGGGCCTGCGCCTTGGTCGTCTCGCCGGGGGCCAGCACGCTCTTCTCCACCATCGGAACCGTGCATCCGCACGAGGCGCCGATCGAGATCTTGATCGTCTCCTCGGCGATGTTCGTGACCGTGAAGTCATAGTCAACCGGCTTCTGGTCGCTGATGACGCCCCAGTCGTGCTGGTTCTTTTCCAGTTTGATCGCCTCGGGCAGTTTCGCGCCCGGGACGAAGCCCGCCTTGGGCGCGCCGGCCGTCGCATCCGGCTGCGTCTGCGCTCCGCCGTTGGCGGGCTGCGCCGCGTCCTTCACAGGAGCCGGAGCGGGGGCAGCCGGAGCCTTCGCGGGCGCCGCCGGGGA